>WLEX01000027.1 GCA_009704065.1 Actinomycetota bacterium | reverse complement strand
TCTCGTGTGGGAGGTATCCGCAATGCCATTGCTATGCATGATGTGTTAGTTGAACGCGAGATTGATGCCTGGGTGGGCGGAATGCTCGAGACCGGTATCGGCCGAGCCTCATGTTTGGCCTTGGCATCCATGCCTGGCTTTACCCTCACGCCCGATCTGTCGGCCTCATCTCGTTACTTCGCATCCGACATCACAGCGCCGTTTTCATTGCATGATGGTGTAATTACGGTGCCCACAGGGCTTGGCATTGGAGTGGTGCCCCTCGAATCGGTCCTTACCGATGAGCGTGTCGTAATTGAAACCCTGTTTGAGCACTAATTCGTGCCACCATTTCATTTATGAGTTCTGCCACCAGTTTCCCCCTTGATGCGATGATCGCAGACCTCGATGCTTTGGTGTCGACAGAATCACCATCGAGAGATATCGATCGCCTTCAGGCGAATGCTCAAGTGATTTCATCATTGATGGAACGCATGTTGGGTAGTGCGCCAACCTTGATTGATTCGCCTGTTGGTCCACATATTCATTGGCGTGGTGGAAACGATCCGAAGGTTTTAATATTGGGTCATCACGACACCGTGCATCCCGTTGGCACATTGGAACGTTTACCTTTTGCAGTGACCGACGGTATTGCTACAGGTCCTGGTGTATTTGATATGAAGGCCGGCATCGTGCAAGCAATTTACGCAGTGGCATCGTTGCCCGATTCATCGCACGTGGAAATTCTGTTGAGCTCCGATGAAGAAATCGGATCGCATGCTTCTCGTGCTCTGCTTGAAGAACGTGCCATTGCATGTGGCTCAGTGTTGGTGCTTGAGCCAAGTGCCGATGGTGGCGCTCTAAAGATTGGCCGTAAAGGTACCGGCACCATCACGCTCTCTATTGAAGGGCGCGCATCCCATGCTGGGCTCGAACCAGAAAAGGGCATCAATTCGTTGGTGGAACTAGCTCAACTCATTCCACAGATTGTTGCCATAGCCGATGAATCGATGGGCACAACAGTGACGCCTACGTTGTGCTCTGCGGGAACTGCCGACAATGTGGTGCCAGCACTTACAACGTGTGCAGTTGATGTGCGTGTTGCGGTACCGAGCGAGAAGCCACGCGTTGAAGCTGCTTTTGCTGCATTGCGATTGCAGCATCCCGAAGCTCGACTAGTGATCTCAGGCCAAATTGGTCGACCCCCAATGCACGAATCTGCGGCAGTTGAGTTGTTCCCTATTGCAGAGGCAGTTGCTCGTGCATTAGGTGTAAATGATCTTGATGGTGTTGTTGTGGGTGGAGGATCCGATGGCAACTTCACTGCTGCAGTTGGCGTGCACACGCTCGATGGTTTAGGTGCTGTTGGTGGTGGCGCTCATGGCGACACCGAACATGTGGTGGTTGCGACAATGCCGCAACGAGCAGCGCTACTTGCTGGTGTGTGTCAGGAATTGTCTTCGATGGCCAAGAGGCCGCCGCTTGGCAATGTGCCAGCGCCACGATAAACCTGCAACTTGGCGCGACTGTCGTCGATATCTAAGTTGCGCATGGTCAACTGACCAATGCGGTCGAGCGGACCAAATGCAGAGTCTTCGACGCGTTCCATGCTGAGACGATCGGGCGCATACGTAAGATTCGGGCTTGTGGTATCGAGAATGCTGTAATCGTCTCCACGACGAAGACGCAAGGTGACTTCACCGGTAATAGCTGTGCCGACCCAACGCATGAGTGGTTCGCGCAACATGAGTGATTGCGGATCGAACCAGCGACCTTCATAAAGGAGACGACCAAGGCGACGCCCCATGGTGCGGTAATTCTCCATAGTTGCTTCGTTATGAATTCCGGTCACGAGGCGTTCGTAGGCAATGTGCAATAAAGCGAGCCCCGGTGATTCGTAGATGCCACGACTCTTTGCTTCGATGATGCGGTTCTCAATTTGGTCACTCATGCCAAGACCATGGCGACCGCCAATTGCGTTTGCTTCGAGAACAAGATCAACTTGTGAAGAAAACTCTTTGCCATTGATTGCAACAGGGAATCCTTCGTGGAAGCGAATGGAAACAACTTCAGCAGCAATAGAGACTTTTTCGTCCCAATGAGCAACGCCCATGATTGGTTCAACAAGTTCCATGCCGTTGTTTAACTCTTCAAGCAATTTTGCTTCGTGAGTTGCACCCCAAATATTTGAGTCGGTGGAATACGCTTTTTCTTTCGATGCCTTGTACGGCAACTTGCGAGCTGTAAGAAACTCGCTCATCTCGGTGCGTCCACCCATTTCGTCGACAAACGTAGGGTCGAGCCATGGTTTGTAAATTCGCAACGATGGATTCACCATGAGGCCGTAGCGATAGAAACGTTCGATGTCGTTGCCCTTGTAGGTACTGCCATCGCCCCAAATGTCGACGCCATCTTCACGCATGGCGCGCACTAACAAGGTGCCAGTAACAGCTCGTCCAAGTGGAGTGGTGTTGAAATATGTTTTGCCAGCAGTGGTGATGTGGAACGCTCCACACTGCAACGCAATAAGTCCTTCGTGTACCAATTCTTCGCGGCAATCGATGAGGCGAGCAATTTCAGCCCCATATTCCTTGGCACGATCAGGAATGCCTGTTAAATCTGTTTCGTCGGGCTGGCCGAGATCAGCTGTGTATGCACAAGGGATAGCCCCTTTTTCGCGCATCCACGCCACCGCGGCGGAAGTATCGAGACCACCAGAAAATGCAATTCCGACTCGTTCGCCGGCGGGGAGGGTAGTAAGGACCTTCGACATCTCGTCAACGGTAGTGGCGTGTGACCACAACTAATGCGATGGATTGCAACAAGCCGGCAAATCCGATGACGACAACAGCTAGTGCAATGGCGGGCGTTGACGCGATATCGGGAATGGCGGTGGCCATCAGTGACACCGCGCAGACACCACTAATGAGTGGCATCTGTGGAGATTGGCGAAAAGTGGCCACGAGGGGGATGACCACCAAGGCCGCAGGCACAAGGATGAAGAAGACGGGGGCGGGGTTGCTTGACGGTCCTAGCCACCAAGTGGGTCGACCGATGGTGCGACTGGAAACGGCCACGCAGATCAGGCAACACAAGGTGAGAATGGAGGAAACGAAAGACACCGTGCGCCAGCCAGAGCCAACGGGGGCTGAGTCGGAGACCAGCGGGGGAGGCAAATGCATGTTTTCCACCATATAGGTGACCGCCTGCAGACCTGTGGCACCCACCGTTAGCCTTGAGGGGGCATGGAAACGACACCGTTCAATAAACTATCTGTGTTCTTTCCCATGTGGAATGAGCAGGACTACATCGAGCGGGCAATCGATGCTGCCCGCGAGGAATGCGAAGACCTATTGGCTCAAGGTGACATTGCCGATTACGAAATGATCATTGTCGACGATGCATCTACCGACAACACGCCTGTTATCGCGCAACGTTTGGCCAGCCTTGACCCGCGTATCAAAGTGGTGCGTCATCCCGAGAACCGCAAATTGGGCGGTTCCATGAAATCGGGTTACGCCGCTGCTACCGGCGACTTGGTGTTGTACACCGACGCTGATTTGCCATTTGACATGCACGATGTGCATAAGGCCATGCGCTTGTTGCGCTATTACGACGCCGACATTGTGAGTGCGTATCGTTTTGATCGAACAGGCGAAGGCTATGTGCGCACCGTGTATTCATTTTTTTACAACCTCATGGTGCGGGTTCTATTTGGTGTGCGCTTTCGCGATATCAACTTTGCATTCAAATTGTGTCGCACGCGTGTATTCGAACATGTTGAACTAAAGAGCGAAGGTTCGTTTATCGATGCTGAGCTCATCGTGAAAGCGCAGAAGTTCGGTTACACCGTTATTCAGTTTGGTACCGACTATTTCCCACGTACTCGTGGAGTCTCTACATTGAGCTCTCCTGCAGTCATTAAGAAAATTCTTGGTGAAGCACGTCAATTGCGGCGTGAGATTCGCGATATCAACCCTGTCATATGACCGATCAGTTTGAACCTATTGAGCCCATCGTCGATGAGGTTGCACATCGTTCGTGGTGGGCGCATTGGCGCCCCGCCATCATTGCGTCAATCTTGTTTGTTTCGGTAGTGGCAGGAATTGTTGTTGTACGTGAGCAGAACAAACCAGTTGTCACCACCACTACCACAATCGATCCCACGTTGTGCCCGCCAGGTTCTCCCATTACATGTCTGCCATTGACGCGCACGATAAAGCGCGGAATGAAGGGTGACGATGTCTTGCGTATTCAGCAACGTTTAAAGGATCTCAAATTTGATCCGGGCGTTGTCGATGGCATTTATGGTGGTGACACATTGATGGCTGTGTGGGCTTTTCAAGCATTGGTTCTCAAGATGTCACGCGACACGCTTGTCGATTTTGTAACACCAGTGCTGTGGGACTCGATGCGTGGAAACGTAGTCATCACTCCGCGTCGCGAATCGGATACCCCGAATCATGTCGAGGTCTACCTTCCTGAACAAGTGATGATAGTGGTGAAAGAAAAAGACATTGTTCTCATTTCTCACATCTCATCGGGAACCGGTCAAGAATGGTGTGAAGAAGTAATTGTCGACCCAGGCGAAGAAGGAAACAAAGGTGCAGATGTCATCAAAGATGGCATCTGTGGTCAAGCTATTACGCCCGGTGGCATTTATTATTTCTATAACCGCAAGGTGGGCCAACGCGAGAGCAAGCTTGGCACTATGTGGAACCCCGTGTATTTCAATTACGGAGTAGCAATTCATGGTGCAATGACTGTTCCCAAAGAGCCTGCATCACATGGGTGTGTTCGTATTCCTATTTTCATCTCTGAGTATTTTCCGGCAATGGTGGAATATGGCGATCGGGTCTATGTGTTCGACGGTGTGAAAACTCCTGAAGAAAATGGTTCACAGCCGCCGCCGTGGGACAAAAAAGATCCGAACTACACCACCACAACATCGAGTACCACCACTATTCCCAAAACAACCACCACGGTTCCCAAGGTCATTACGACGGTTCCCAAGGTCACAACTCCTGTGACTACTACGGTTGCTCCTCCCTCAGTGACCAGCACTGTGGTGCCGGGTTAGTTCTTCGACACTACGGTGATGTCTGCGCCGAACACATCGGCCAGCAGTTCGGTTCGCTGCTGAGTGGCATACACATTGAGCGATAAGTCTGACTTCTTATCGCCAATCAAAGTGATGGTGATCTTGTCGCCCTTAGCGCGCAACGACACTTCTGTTGTACGGCCATCATGGGTTCGGTCTAGTCCGATACTGACTCGCAAAATTGCAGACATCATGCGTACCGTTTTCTGGTCGTGCGGTGGCAGAGCCGCATAGGAGGCATGTTGCGTTTTTGGTTCACTCTTGCGGTGGTATCGAGCAATTTGTGCCACCAGTTCTATTTCGTGATCTGTAAAGCCAACTAGATCAGCGTTGCGCACCATGTAATACGTGTGCAGGTGGTGTTTGGCATGTGACACAACGAGACCAACATTTGCCAGAAGCGATGCAGCCTCGAGATACAACCGATAATGCGGGTCAATCTCATACGTTGCAGAGAGTTCGTCGAACAACATGCACGATAGGCGGGCGACTGTTTGGCTGTGTTGAATATCGTCGTCACAACGTTCGGCCAATTTGCGAGCACTATCGATTGCCACATTGCGGAGGTCTTTATCGATTTGTGGTTCTAGGCGACGTGAAGCATCGAGAAGAACGCCTTCTCTCAGTGCATAATCGGAAAATGTGAACTGTGTGATTTCGAATGTTTCAGCAAGTGAATCAAGGATGATGGCGCCAGCCAGAATAATGTCGACACGACCCGGTTCCATGCCGTCGAGGTTGATGCGCTCTGATGGTGCAGTTGTAATAATCGTTTGGGTCACCGTATGTAATTGCTCGCGAGTAAATGTGATTCCGTTGAGGTTTCGAGGAAGATCTTTATGATCGAGCAACCAACACATTTGTGCGAGTGTCTCGGCAGTACCCGATGACACCACCGCAATATCGTGTGACAGTTTCTTCACCTCTCGCTTTGCGGGCTCGATTGTGGATTCAACGAATCTTCTGCACGACGGAACTGACGAGGGATGAGTAGATCCGTCGCGAAAGAAGCGGTTGGTGAGTCGTACGGCTCCGAGTTTGAAACTACGTGCGAAAAGTTCTTTGAGGTGATCGAAAACAACTACCTCGGTTGACCCGCCACCAATATCGATGAGTATGGAACGCTTTTTAGTGAGGGGGAGAGCTTGCAAGACTCCAAGATGGATGAGGCGCGCTTCTTCGACTCCCGAGATCACATGGATAGCTATTCCGGCTTCAACGGCAACACGGTTCACAAAATCATCGGCATTTTTAGCCTCGCGAACAGCACTGGTTGCCACAGCAAATACTTCGGCTTTGTGTACGTCGGCGATGCGTTTCATGTGGCGCAGTGCCTCAACACCTCGGTTCATGGCATCGAGGCTGAGGGTCTTCATATCGCCGCCACCCTCACCGAGACGGGTGGTGTCCTTCTCGCGAGTAATGATTTCAAAGCCTGATTCGTTGACTTTGGCCACAATCATGTGGATGCTGTTGGTCCCAATATCGATGGCAGCAATAGCTCGGGTGGAGTTGCTCACTGCTGTCCCATCATGGCTTTGTGCACTTGTGTAGAAGAGGTTCTATATTCGGCAGCCATGACTACACGGTAGTAGCGTTCGGGGTTATGGCAACTGCTCTCCCCACTGTTCTCACCGATCTCATCCCGATGCCTCGCATCATGGAAAAGCGCATTACGCGCGACATCACCTTGGTAATGGGTGGGGCGCTTTTTACTGCCTTGTGTGCCCAAATTGTGGTGCACCTCGGTTTCACTCCAGTTCCATTGACAGGCCAAACATTTGCAGTTCTCAGTGTTGGTAGTGCCATCGGTGCTCGTCGAGCAATGGCTAGTCAATTTATGTACTGGGTACTCGGTGCTATCGGATTGCCGTTCTACGCAGACGCCTCGGGCGGATGGTCAAAGGCAACTGGTGCAACTGCCGGCTACTTCTTCGGATTTATTTTGGCTGCGGGAATAATTGGTTGGTATGCAGACAGGCGCCAGGACCGCCACATTGTTCAATCAATGTCCGCCATGGCTCTTGGAACAGCTGTTATCTATCTCTGTGGTGCATTGTGGTTGTCGCACTCGCTCAACATTGGTGTCGCAACAGGCGAAACCAATGCAATTGGTCTTGGTATCACTCCTTTCTTGGCTGGCGATTTGGTGAAAATGGTTCTTGCCGGTCTTATTGCTCCTGCTGGATGGGCGTTGTATTACCTCAAGCCTCGCTGAGGTAATACTGGTGATATGGCACGACCTCTCACCAAGCTGACTCCCATAAGGAGTCGCAAGTTGGGTCGACCAGCTGACACCGACTCCACCGACACGCGTGACCGCATAATTCAATGTGCACGTGAACGTTTTGCTGCTGAAGGATTTGAAGGCACAACGAATCGCGACATTGCAGATTTGGCGCATGTGTCAAGCGCTGCTTTGTATCACTATTTTCCTTCAAAAGCAGATATCTATATTGCAGTATGTGAATCAATTGCCGAATCGTTTACCTCAGTGTTTGATCAGGCAAAAAATTCTGGACCCACTCTTGAAGTTCGGCTCACTTCGCTGTTTGGTGAAGTGGCAATTCTTGGTGACACCGATCCATCTGTCGTGGGATTTATCACCGGAATTTCAGCGGTGGTGCGCAAGCACCCCGAAGTATCGAGGGGTGCAGAAACTTTCGGTCAACAATTTCGTAAACACATTATTGAATTGATTGACACATCCACCGAGAAAGATCCCATTTTGCAAGGAGCGACTACTGCCGCTTTTGCAGACTTGACCTCGTCAATTTTGGCTGGTTTGGGAAGAATGAGCGCTCGCGGTGATCAAAAACGCCATGTGGCTGCTGCAGATTCCTTTTTGCGGCTCATCCGCGGCGCCGTGCGCAACTAAGTTTGCTCACATGAACGAGATCACTGCCGACCAATTGCGTGACCTGTCGTCTGTGGCTCAACGGGTCAAACCACTGTCTGATCTCTTTGCTGCTGACCCACATCGTGCCAACTGGATGACTGTTGATGCATGTGGCATTCATGCCGACTTTTCCCGCCAAAGCATCGACGCCGATTTGTTTTCTGCATCTCTTGAATTAGTGCAGCACGTAGATGTGGCTGCACATTTTGCCGCCATGAATCAAGGCGACATTCTGAACGTCACTGAAAATCGTGCTGTAGGCCATTTGTCTTTACGTGCTCCCGCGTCTTCTTCGCCCCTTGCTGCATTGGCTAATGAACAATTACTTAAAGCGTTAGCACTTGCAGAGCAGGTGCGGGTTGAACGTCGGTTCACCACCATTGTCAATATCGGTATTGGAGGAAGCGATCTTGGCCCTGCAATGGCTTTTCGTGCACTCCGCTCATTCGTCGATGGGCCACACTGTTTGTTTGTCTCGAATGTAGATGCAGCAGATCTCGATGCTGCCCTTGCCGGGTTGTCTCCGGAATCCACCTTGTTCGTGGTGTCATCGAAAACATTTACCACCCTTGAGACCATGCACAATGCTGAACGTGCGCGTGCATGGGTGCAAGCCGCAACTACTGCTGATTGGTCACAACATTTTGTCGCCACCACTGCAAACCCGGAGGCAGCACAAGCGTGGGGAATCACAGCCGAGAATTGCCTTCAGTTTTTCGATTGGGTGGGCGGTCGGTATTCGGTGTCATCGGTTATCGGATTTACGCTCATGTGCGCCATTGGTGAAAAGCAATTCCGTACCTTTCTTCTCGGCATGCACCACATGGATCAACATGCAATTGCAGTGGAGCCATCGAAGAACTTGGTTGTACTTCATGCTCTGACATGGTGGATTAACTCTGTTGTTCACCAGCACCCCACAGTGGCAGTTATCCCGTATAGCTACGATCTGGGGCGTTTGCCTGCGTACTTGCAGCAGTTGGTTATGGAAAGCAACGGAAAATCTGTACATGCCGACGGCAGTCTCATCCACGGATCGTCGAGCCCAGTGGTCTGGGGTGAGGCTGGCACAAATGGCCAACACGCTTTTTTCCAAATGCTCCATCAGGGAACTCAAGTAGTGCCCGTTGAATTTGTATCTACTGTTGCAGCACTCGGTTCTGATCAGCGCGCACACGATTTGTTGATTGCCAACATGTTTGCTCAGTCTGAAGCGCTTGCTGTGGGCAGTGTGCAAGAGAATTCTCATAAGAATTTCCCTGGTAATCGACCAAGCACGGTGCTCATGCTCGACGCTTTGACGCCCCACACATTTGGTGCTTTGTTGTCGTTATATGAAAATTCAACTGCGGTTCAAGGGTGGTTAATGGGTGTCAATAGTTTCGATCAATGGGGCGTCGAACTGGGCAAGACAATGGCAACAAGTGCATCTGCAGCAATAGATGCAGGTGTGCCCGATGCATCGCAAACTATGACACACCCCTTGATGTCGTGGTATTTACAGCAAAGAAAAAAACTCGATTAACAAATAATGGGAATGGGGGATTATTGCCCTATCCTGCCCTCAATGGCGAGTACCTCATCCCGACCAACTGTTAACGCTGCTGAACGCATGCTCAATCTTGTGGCACTGCTCACTGGGTCGGCTCAACCGCTCACACTTGAAGCAATCGATAATGCAATGCGTGGTCAATATCCGCCAAAGCCCGAGGCACGTCGAACTGCGTTTGAACGCGACAAAAAATCACTCCGCGCTTTGGGTGTTCCTATCACCATGCAAACGCTTAGCGGTAGCGAAGCCGGCAAGACTGCTTATTCCATTGATCGCACTGAATACAAGCTCATCGACTTTGGCCTCACCGCCGATGAGTTGTCAGCATTGCAGCAGGCAGCTGCGGTGGTACAAATCGGCACGCAATGGGGCAAGCAGGCAGTGCAATGGTTGGGCGGCGAAATTGTCGAAGCACCAATGTCGGCTGTTGCACATATTGATGCACAGGCACAGATTCTGCCGTCTTTGTGGCTGGCGGTATCTACGCGTTGCTCAATCACGTTTACATATCATTCACGCACACGTGAGGTTCACCCATACGGACT
>WLEX01000026.1 GCA_009704065.1 Actinomycetota bacterium | reverse complement strand
GCCAGTGGTTTCACGCTTTGAGTGGCGGTGTCGTAGAGGTTCAGCACTCTTACCAGCCTACGATTTAAGACCTATGTCCGGTGTCCCTGAGAAGCCTTCCCTCGAAAATGTTGAGTCCAAGTGGATTGAATCCTGGACCCAGAACGCCACCTACGCCTTCGATCGCTCTGCCACCCGCGATGGGGTGTTCGCCATCGATACTCCCCCACCCACAGTGAGCGGTTCGCTCCACATGGGACATGTGTTTTCCTATACCCACACCGACACCGTGGCTCGCTTCTGGCGTATGCGCGGCAAGAGTGTGTTTTATCCCATGGGTTGGGACGACAACGGGCTTCCCACCGAGCGTCGCGTACAGAATTACTTTGGCGTTTCTTGCGATGCGTCGGTTCCCTACGCTGCACATTTTGAACCACCATTTCGTGGTGATCCACCAAAAGACCATCGTGCGGTTCCCGTATCGCGTCCGAACTTTATTGAGCTGTGCGAAGAGCTCACCGCGCAAGATGAAAAAGTGTTCGAAGATTTATTTCGCCGACTTGGTCTTTCAGTCGACTGGTCACTGTTGTACACCACTATCGAAGATCGCTCGCGTCGTGCGAGCCAGCGCGGATTCTTGCGCAACCTTGCACGTGGTGAGGCGTACACACAAGAAGCACCAACTCTGTGGGATGTCGATTTCCGCACCGCAGTTGCACAGGCAGAATTAGAAGACCGCGACCGCCCCGGCGCGTATCACACCATTGCTTTTCACAAGTCTGATGGTTCAGGTGATGTGCTCATCGATACAACACGTCCCGAATTACTACCTGCATGTGTTGCCCTCATTGCGCATCCTGATGACCCGCGATATCAACCATTGTTTGGCAAGACAGTACGTACGCCGTTATTCAATGTTGAAGTACCTGTGTACGCACACCCGCTTGCACAAATTGATAAGGGCACCGGTATTGCAATGTGCTGCACCTTTGGTGACCTAACTGATGTGATTTGGTGGCGCGAACTGCAATTGCAGATGCGCGCAATTATTTCTCGCGATGGTCGCATTGTTGCCGATGCACCCGATGGTCTTACCGATGCCGCAGGTCTTGCTCATTACCAAACACTGGTTGGCAAGTCGGCGAAGCAAGCTCAAACGGCCATCGCCACCATGCTGTCTGAATCTGGCGAAATGATTGGCGAGCCACGCGCAATTACGCACCCTGTGAAGTTTTACGAAAAAGGTGACCGCCCCCTCGAAATTGTCACCAGTCGTCAGTGGTATATCCGCAATGGTGGCCGCGATGCTGCATTGCGTGACGCATTGCTCGAACGAGGTGCTGCTCTCACGTGGCTACCCGACCATATGCGTCACCGTTACTCAAACTGGGTAGAAGGTCTCAATGGTGACTGGCTTGTGAGTCGTCAGCGTTGGTTCGGTGTTCCCGTGCCCGTCTGGTATTCACTCGACGCAAACGGAGAAACGCAATACGACACTCCACTTGTTCCTGAAGAGTCGCGTTTACCTATCGACCCGAGCACAGACGCACCAGCTGGCTATACCGAAGATCAGCGCGGTAAGCCTGGCGGATTTATTGGCGATCCCGACGTCATGGACACATGGGCAACATCGTCGCTCACTCCACAAATTGCAGGTAAGTGGGAAGACGACAACGATTTGTTTACACGCGTGTTCCCGTTCGATGTTCGCCCGCAAGGACACGACATTATTCGTACATGGTTGTTCAGCACCATGGTGCGCTCGCACCTCGAACATGGCACTGCGCCGTGGACACATGCGGCATTGTCTGGTTGGATTCTTGATCCGGATCGCAAGAAAATGTCGAAATCAAAGGGCAATGTTGTAACGCCTTCTGATCTGTTCGATTCGTATGGCAGTGACGCTGTTCGTTATTGGGCCGTCGGTGCACGTCCCGGTGTAGATACCGCATTTAGTGAAGACCAAATGAAAGTCGGCAGAAAATTGGCAACCAAGTTGCTCAACGTGTCGAAGTTTGTATTGGGTATTGGTGATGTCGATAGCTCTGCTGTTCCAACAGAACCAATCGATATTGCAATGTTGCATCGTCTGGCCGGCGTTGTAGAAGAAGCAACAGTGGCTTTCGAAGCATTCGACTACGCGCGAGTTCTCGAACGTACCGAAGCATTCTTCTGGTGGTTCTGTGACGACTACGTGGAATTAGTAAAGACACGCGGATATCTCGAAGATTCCGACCCAGGCGCTATTTCAGCGCGAGCTGCATTACGTCGTGCACTTTCTACATTGCAGCGTTTATTTGCACCTTTGCTTCCTTTTGCAACAGAAGAAGTGTGGAGCTGGTGGCAATCAGGTTCTATTCACCAAGCAGCGTGGCCCACCTCCGATCAGCTCACTGCAGCGCTTGCTACTGGGCCAAACGAGGAATTACTCGATGCCATCTGCGCTGCAATTGGCGGCATTCGTCGGGCAAAGACAGAGGCAAAGGTGAGCCAGCGGGCAGTTGTAACCGAAGCAGTATTTACTGCCTCTCCAGATGCGGTTGGCGCTATCACTGCTGGATGGACAGATATTGCCAACGCCGGGTCAGTGGAAAAGTGGAGTATTTCGCCTTCAGATTCAGCCGAAGTGACCGTGGCAGTGACTCTCGCGCCCAATAACCCGTAGTGCTTGCGCTGACGCCTGCGCGCAACGGCATCGCAGAACTACGGTGTAGAAGTCATGTCTGAGGTCTCCACCCGCCCCCATCGCACTCGCAAGCACAAAGCCTTCGTGGCATTCAATGTGTTTCTTGCTGTCGCCACAATTATGTCTGGGTCAGGCATTTTGTATGCCAACTGGAAACTTAATAACCGCAATGTGGTCTCAATCGACGCTGTTCCAGAAGGCGATGACAATCTCAACTTGCCGGTCGGTGACCTCAATGCGAAAAACTTCCTCATCACTGGATCAGACAACAATGCCTGTATTGCAAAAGATTCTCCTTATGCGGGCGGTTTTGGTAAGCGTGCAACATTTGGAGAACGCAGCGACTCCATCATGGTGATTCGCGTTAACCCCACCGATAACCAAGCTGCAGTGTTGTCGTTCCCACGAGACATGTGGGTCAAGCAAGCTGGTTCGTCTCGGCATGGTCGTATTAACTCGAACTTCGACAAGAAGAATCCCAATCGACTCATTCGAACGGTCAAAGAAAACTTCGGAATCAATATTGATCACTACGTCAATATTGACTTCTGCGCGTTTAAAGGTGTTGTCGACGCAGTAGGTGGCGTTCAAGTTCCGTTTCCCTTCAAAGCGCGGGACAAGCGCACGGGTTTCAAAGTGCTTCGTGCACGCGTGTGTTATCGATTTGCCGGCGATCATGCATTGGCGTACATGCGCTCTCGCCATTACAACTGGTACGACCCTGCACTCAAAAAATGGCGAACAGACCAAACTTCTGATTACGGCCGTATCGCGCGTCAGCAAGATTTCATGCGTCGCATGATTAAGAAGTCTCTCGATAAGGCTCGCACTAGTCCACGCGTTGCCTCTGGCATTCTGAATGCTGCATTGAAAAATGTCATCACTGATGATCGCCTCAATGCACTTACCGTGTTGCAATTAGGCCAAGCGATGAAGAGTTTCGACACAAACACCATGGGTAGCTACACCATGCCCGGAGTTGGTCAGATGATCGATAAGGCTGCCGTCATTGTTCCTGATATGGAAAGTGAAACCTCTAAAAAGATCTTGGCAGTATTTCAAGGAAAGGCCAGTTTGGCTACCACCGTGAAAACTCAAGTAACGCCAACAGCATTCGATTCATCAGCATCTTCCACATTGATGATTACATCGGCAGTCATGAAAATTGCTGCTGCGACCACAACAACAATTGCACCTAGCACCACCACCACAACGTTGCCTTCGGTGAATATTAAGCAAGACACACGGGGTGTAGTTCCGCCGAACGACCCAACGTGTCAGTTCTGAACGCGCTATTCCAAAACGCGCGCTAATACTTCAGGAATCTCACTAGGTCCATTCACTAACGCAAGCTTGGCGCCCACACGTTCAGCAAACACTTTTGCTTCGTCATGATCTTCATACGGTGCAATTACTATGAGTTCTTCCATACCTGTTGCTGCCGCTATTGCGTCGCCCTCTACCGTGGCCCTGCAATCTGACAACAGCACAGCCACTCTGCGACCAGCACGTGAACGGCCCAGTTGTTGCTGCGCAACTAGAAGTGCACCTGCTAGATCGGTGGTGCCATGACCACGCAAAGTAAGAACATCGTTGATTACTTTTTCACTTGACTTTGGCACATCTTGTGATTTAGTTATCACCACATCTTTACTAAACGCAATAACGCTGTAATCCTCACTGCAGCGACTGGCGATAGCGGCAGTGGCAACAGCAGAGGTTGCTAATGGTTTGCCACCCATCGAACCACTGCGATCAAGCATGAGACAGAAAGCAGTTCCAGGTTTCGCCCAACCGCGCACACGTAATCTTTCAGGGTCAAGCGCAAGGCCGTGTTTTACTTCACCAAGAGCATCGAGGCTTGCATCGATATCGATGTCACCTCCATCGGGACGATACGGCTGTTCTTCCATCTTGCCCACGCCACGCGGACGCGTGCGGCCACGATTACCAATATCGAGCATGAGTCGACCCGCGAGTTGCTGCGCTAACGCTCGTAGTTTCGGATCTGTTGCACCCGTGAGATCGGCAAGTAAACCAAGCATTTCATCGGGGCTATTTTGCATCGCCTCATCGATGGCTGCTTCATCAAGTTCTCCCACTTCAGGTGAGATTTGTTCGAAGTTCTCGTGGCGCGACAGGTCTCGACGAGACGTAGTGCGCTTACCTGCTTCAGCTACAGCCTGATCAGCCTCGTCGCCCTCTTTGGTGAGTGGCAGATCGTGGCCGCCCCTGTCGGGGCTTAGGCTTTTCCCTCGCCGGGTTCTCCTTCGGTGCGACCAAAGATGTCTTGCCAGATTTCGGTGACAATATCTTCGGCAGTACGCGAATTGCCTTCACGCACTCGCACGCGACCAGACAGCGCAACAAGTGCTGCATCGAGTCCGACACTGGGATTTGTAATCTTCGTCTCTCGTAATTCAGCAAGCGACACAGCAACTTTTGCAAAGTCGACTGCTCCACGTACTGATGAACCAACACGAAGATCTCCGTGTGAACGAGTACGGCGCACTACTTCGACTGCTTTCGACATCCAGTCTGGTGACACTTGTGAGTCGGCAACATTGCGGTGCACGATTGCGATTTCATCTTCGGCCGATTGATACGACATAGAGACGCGGCACACCCGGTCGTACACCGCACCCGAGATACGAGCAGTACCGACGGCGTCGAATGGGTTCATCGCTGCAACAAGGCGGAAACCAGAAGTAGCAGTGACACGTCCCAGACGAGGAACGTTGAGCTCGCCTTCGCTCATAACGGTGATGAGAACGTTCAACGTTTCCTCGGGAATGCGATTGATTTCTTCGATATACAGCAAAGACCCATCGCGCATCGCAGAGATCAATGGCCCGTCAACAAATACTGAAGGGTCGTATCCGTCATTCAATACACGTGCAGGATCGAAATGACCCACCAAGCGGGCCGGCGTGAGTTCGGCATTGCCTTCGACAAATTCAAAACCGATACCAAGGCCTTGGGCCACCGCACGCAACAGCGTTGATTTACCGGTACCCGGAGGACCTTCGAGCAAAACATGGCGGTCGGCAGCAAGAGCTGCAAGAACTAATTCGACTTCGCGAGTACGCCCGACAACTTGACCCGCAAGTGTTGCGCGTAGCGCAGATGAGTTAGCCATTGACGATGACGCCGCGAATGTTTTCGCCTTCACGCATCGCGCGATAGCCCTCGTTAATTTCGTCGAGCGTGTACCGCTTTGTGATGAGTTCTTCAAGCTTCAATTCGCCAACGCGATACATATCGAGAAGACGTGGAATATCGGCACGCGGGTTAAGGCTTCCGAAGATTGTTCCTTTGACTTCTTTGTTCCACATCGCAAGTTGGAACAAGTTGATATCGGCGCTGGTTTCTTCCATCGGAGAAATAGCGGTGACGACACAAGTGCCACCTTTGCCCACCATTGACATTGCTTCGCCCATCATGTCGCCATGAAGAACGCCTGGGGTCATAATGACGCGGTCGGCCATCTCGCCCCATGAGAGTTCATTGAGATGAGGAATTGCTTCGGCCATTGATGCAAACGTGTGTGTCGCACCAAATTCCATTGCTTTCTCACGCTTGAACTCAATGGGATCAATTGCAATGATGCGCTTTGCACCTGCCATGCGAGCACCCTGCACAGCATTGATGCCAATGCCGCCAATGCCAACAACAACCACAGTGTCACCGGGCTGTGTGTCTGCACGATTGGTAGCAGAGCCCCACCCAGTTGCAACACCACAAGAAACCAGAGCCACGCAATCGAGCGGCAAATCTTTTTCTACTTTGATGAGCGATGCTTCAGCCACGGTGGCGTATTCGGAAAAAGTTCCGAGTTTTGCCATGAGCTTTACAGGGCGACCATCTTTCACGTGATGACGATGTGTGCCATCGGTAATCATGCCGCCAGTAAGCGTGCCTGCCCCAAGGTTGCACAAGTTTTGGCGACCCGTAGAGCAATAACGACAACGTCCACATGAAGGAACAAAACTTGCAGACACATGGTCGCCTACCTGCAGTGATGTAACACCAGGCCCAAGCTTGACAACGACGCCGGCGCCTTCGTGTCCACCAATGAATGGGAAGAAGTCGTCGACACCCATCATGGCCAACAGTTCCTTGGGGGGAACCATGTCGCCAGTGACGAAGTGTTCGTCGGAGTGGCACATTCCTGCCACTTTCCAATTCACCAATACTTCATTGGCTTTTGGATCGTCAACTTCGATTTCTTCCACGACCCAAGGTTGGTCGATTCCGTATAGAACAGCTGCTTTTGACTTCATGATGTTTCCCCCTGGTTATGTATCTGTCGAGACAGAAATATTTATTCGTAAACAAGAACTCCGCGGATGTTCTTGCCATCACGCATGTCTTGGTATCCCTCGTTAATTCCTTCAAGTGGATAGGTCTTTGTGACGAGGTTGTCGAGATCGAGTTGACCTTCGCGGTAGAGACCAAGAAGTTTTGGAATGTCTGCGCGTGGGTTGCCTGAACCAAACAATGAACCAACAAGTTGCTTCTCCATCAATGTGAGATCAAGAAGGCTCATGTTTGCTCCGCCCATTTCGAACGCTGGGTGAATGTTGGTAACAACTACACGACCACGCTTTGCAGCAAGTGCCATTGCACCACCGATAAGTGAACCATCGCCAACACCCATGGTCATGATGACCTTGTTTGCCATGGTTCCCCATGTGAGGTCTTGCACCAGAGGCAATGCTTCTTCAAGTGATGAAGCGGTGTGTGTTGCGCCAAATTCCATTGCCTTTTCACGCTTGAACTCAACGGGGTCAATTGCAATGATGCGCTTTGCACCGGCAATTTTTGCACCCTGAATAGCGTTGGCACCAATGCCACCAATACCTACAACAACAACTGTGTCGCCTACGGAAACTTCAGCTGCATACACAGCAGAGCCCCAACCGGTGACAACACCGCAACCAAGGAGGCAAGCCTTATCGAGTGGAACATCTTTTTCGATCTTGATGCATGATGCTTCGTTGACCACGGTGTGCTTGGCAAAAGTACCGAGCATGCACATGAGTGTGAGGTCTTTGCCTTGAGCGTGATGACGTGATGTGCCGTCAGAAATCTGAAGACCAAGTCCCATGAGGGCGCCAAGGTCACACAAGTTTTGGTGGCCTGTTGAACAGCTTGGGCAACGTCCACATGATGGGATGAAACCAAACACCACATGGTCGCCAGGGGCGATCCAGCTCACACCTTCGCCGACTTGCTCGACGACGCCAGCACCTTCGTGTCCACCAATGATGGGAAGAGCAAATGGCAAGTCGCCAGTGACCAAGTGCTCATCAGAGTGGCACATTCCAGATGCAGCGATTTTGACCAAAACTTCGCCCGGCCCTGGTGCATCGAGTTCAATTTCCTCGACGCTCCATGGAGCATTGAGTTCCCAGAGAATTGCAGCGGTTGTCTTCATGGAAGCCCCCTTGTAGTGCCGCCGATGGCTCGACGGGGTGTCCCTTGAGATTAGTCCCCTGCGAACCACATTCTCTAGTGGGGCCTCGGGCAAGTACTCTTATCTGTATGGATCAGGAGAACAACCCCACCCCCAGCCCCGAACAGACCGCTCCCACGGCCGAGACAACCATCGTCGAGGAACTCCTCGTAGAGGAAATCTCGATCGATGGCATGTGCGGCGTGTACTGAGCCTTACTGTCACTAGTTCGCAATGACTGTCACTCTCGAGTCTGCGTGCGAACTGCACCCCCAGGTCGCACTGCGGCCTGAACCCTTTGGCGCCCTCGCCTATCACTACGGCAATCGTCGACTTGTGTTCTTGAAACACCCCGACATTGTTCGAGTAGTACGCGTGATGGGCCAACACCCTTCGCTACGTGATGCACTCACAGCAGAAGGAGTCGACGAGACTCGTTGGCCTTCTTTTGTCACTGCATTGTCGTCTCTCACCACATCGGAGATTATTCGTGTCCTCTGAAACACTGTCTGCCCAAATGAAACAAGGGCTCGATGCCCCTATCTGCCTTACATGGGAACTTACCTATGCATGCAATCTCGAGTGTGTGCATTGCCTCTCTAGTAGTGGACAACGCGATGACCGCGAACTCAGCACTGAACAAGCAAAAGCAGTACTCGACGAACTAGCAGCACTTCAGGTTTTCTATATCAACATCGGTGGCGGCGAGCCAATGATTCGTCGTGACTTCTTTGAAATTGTCGAGCACTCAATTGCAAACAAGATTGGTGTGAAGTTTTCTACTAACGGTGCATTCATCGATGAGAAGAACGCGAAGCGTCTTGCGGCAATGGATTACCTCGATATCCAAATCAGTCTCGATGGAACCGATGCCGCAACAAACGATGCAGTGCGCGGTAATGGCTCGTATGCAACAGCAATTCGTGCAATGGACAATCTCAAAGCTGCAGGCTTTGGCCAATTCAAAATTTCTGTAGTGATCACACGCCACAACGTTGATCAACTCGATGAATTTAAGGCCCTCGCCGATTCATATGGTGCACAATTGCGTATTACGCGCTTGCGTCCTGCTGGTCGTGGCGCCGATACGTGGAATGAACTGCACCCCACCAATGCACAACAACGCCAAATTTATAATTGGCTCCTTGCACATGGCGAAAATGTGCTCACCGGAGATTCGTTTTTCCATCTCAATGCATTCGGTGAATCGTTGCCTGGTCTTAACTTGTGCGGTGCGGGGCGCGTTGTATGCCTCATCGACCCCATTGGCGACGTGTACGCGTGTCCGTTTGTTATTCACGACACGTTCAAAGCTGGAAATGTTCTGGCCGAAGGTGGTTTCACCGATGTCTGGCGTGAATCCGATTTGTTTACAGAATTACGCGAACCTCAAAGCGCTGGCGCATGTGCATCGTGCGGCGCATTCGATGCCTGCCAAGGCGGTTGCATGGCAGCAAAGTTCTTCACAGGACTTCCCCTCGATGGCCCAGACCCTGAATGTGTCACTGGACATGGCGAAGTATTGTTGCCTGCAGTGTCTGTATCGCTTATTCCAAGACCTTCGATGGACCATTCAAAGCCTCCCCGTTCTACGGTGAATGCATGAACCCGTTTGTTGCAGTTATAGCAATTGTTATTGCTTATTTCTGTGGCACATTGCCGAGCGCGATTCTGATCGCCAAATCAAAAGGTGTCGACATCACCACAGTTGGCTCCGGAAATCCTGGTGCTAGCAACGTCGCACGTGCACTTGGCACCAAATACGGCGTACTGGTCTTTGTATTCGATGCACTCAAGGGTGCGCTACCTGTTGCGGCAACCTTGTCTGACCGTCACGTTGCATATGCTTGTGCTGCAGCGGCAGTCCTTGGCCATGTGTACCCCGTCACGCGGAAATTCAAAGGTGGCAAAGGCGTCGCTACAGGTGCGGGAAGTTTGTTTCCCTTGCATCCATTCTTTATGTTGGGTGCACTTGCGTGTTGGCTACTTCTTACCAAGACAACAAAAAAAGCATCGGTGGC
>WLEX01000025.1 GCA_009704065.1 Actinomycetota bacterium | reverse complement strand
GTTTTTCTGAAACACAGACCAAGCAAAACCTGAAACGCGATCAACCGATAAGTCACCCACGACCTCGTATTTATTCTCCGAGTAGGCAGACCATGCGCCAGTGTCTGCAGACTCCGCAACTGACAGGTTCTCCCCAGACCGTGCCTGCGAGATTTCTAAAGACAATTTCAGAGGGCCAGGCTCTCCGCATGATGCCGCTATCAAAGACAAGAGTGCGGTAGCTACACCAAGGAGGGCGACGCGAGGACGACGAGAATTCATACGTTCTCATTCTTCCGCATGTGAAGGTCGCCCATGGGTCAACCAAACAAACTTCGGACAAATTAGTCGAACAAAGCTCCGACAAATTCTGCTGGGTCGAATGCAATGAGATCAGCAGCGGTTTCGCCAAGTCCCACCAACTTCACTGGAATACCCAAGTCGGTTTCGATGGCGAACACGATGCCGCCTTTTGCTGAACCATCGAGTTTGGTGAGTACAACACCCGTCACATCGGTTGCAGCGGCAAATTCTCTTGCCTGCGATAATCCGTTTTGGCCTGTTGTTGCATCGATGACGAGCAGCACCTCATTCACTGTGCCAGGTGCCTTGTCGGCAACACGACGAACTTTTTTCAGTTCTTCCATCAGATTCGATTTATTCTGCAAACGACCTGCGGTATCACCGAGCACCAATGTGATTCCCTTTGAGGCTGCGCTCTGAATGCCGTCGAAGATCACTGATGCAGGATCTCCGCCTTCGGCACCGCGCACGAATGACGCGCCGGATCGTTCGGCCCACACCTGCAACTGTTCCGCTGCAGCTGCACGGAAGGTATCGCCAGCTGCCATCAGCACTGAGGTTCCGAGTGCTGCCTGTGCAGTAGCGATTTTGCCGATGGTGGTTGTTTTACCCACACCGTTGACTCCCACGAAAATCCATACGTTCGGAGTTTCTGCAGCATCGAGGTGAAGTGAACGATCGGTAGAGGAAAGCTGTGCAGTCATGCTTTCGCGTAACGCATTAATGACATCGTCGGGCGAACGTAGTTCCCCAGCCTTCACAGCGGCACGTAATGGATCGAGCAAGCGAGTAGCCAAACCAATTCCGATATCGGCAAGCAACAAGGTTTCTTCTAACTCATCCCACGTCGCAGCATCGATGCCGCGAGCACGAATGGATTGGAATGCCTGAGTAAAGAGTGATCGGGTTCTCCCGGCGCGCTCCCGCACATTCGGTGCCTCTTCATCGGCGTCAGAGACATCCTTGCCGTCGGCTCCTCTTGCGTCGACTAAGAACTCTGGAGAGACATCCGGAGTCGGGACATTTTCGGTCGATGCTTCGGGAGAGACAGCCGGAGTCGGGACTGTTGCGGAGACGTTCGAGCTTGCGAGAGTCGACGGAACAGGAGCCGAGTCTGAGGCTGTCTTTCGTGTCGAGAAGCGGCGGACGAGAAGAAATGCAATGACTCCGGCTACTCCACCACCTGCAATAACGAGTGGAACAACTGTCGATGTTGTTGAGGCGAACATCAGATCTACTTGGTGGACGTGTCAGAAGAACGTTCAGTAACGACCTTCGATGAGCCACCCGGCTGCATGGAGACACCGAGCAAACAATCGGCAGCTTCCATAGTGCGCTTTTGGTGACTAACGATGATCAGCTGTGCATCACGACGGAACTCATTGACAAGGCCGAGGAAGCGATGCAAGTTCACATCGTCGAGAGCAGCTTCGACTTCGTCCATTACGTAGAACGGTGATGGACGGCTACGGAACACTGCAAACAAGTAAGCCAACGCTGTGAGCGAACGTTCTCCACCAGAAAGAAGCGACAACTTCTTAAAGGTCTTACCTGGTGGTTGTGCCTCTACTTCAATACCTGTGTTCAACATGTCTTGCGGATTGGTAAGCGAGAGCTTGCCCTTACCGCCAGGGAACAACAAGGTGAACAGATCGGTGAAGTTCTTGCTCACATCGGCGAACGCCTCAGTGAATACCGATTGAATTTCTTCGTCGATTGCAGAAATGACCTGAGCAAGTTCACGTCGTGAAGTGCGGACGTCGTTTAATTGTTCGTCGAGGAATGTATGGCGCTCTTGCAGTTCTGTGAACTCTTGCAACGCCAATGGGTTAATGGGGCCCATCAAACGAATGTCGCGTTCAAGCACACGTGCACGGTCTGCGTGAGTGGTTCCGTCAGCAACTTCAGGCATGGGTGATGCCTCAGCCACTTCTGGTTCAACTTCAAGATCACGACGAATCATTTCGACAGCGGCCTCAAGACGCATACGCGCCTCGGCTTCTTCAACATCGACTCGACGTGCGCGCTCACGCAATGCCTCGAGAGACTGTTCTGCTTCATGACGGCCTCGTCGAGCAGCATCGAGACGGCTAGTGATGCCGCGTACTTCATCGCTTTGACGACGACGCAGTTCATGTAATTCAGTGAGACGAGATTCAGTAGAGGTGCGATGAGCTTCTACAACTTCAGCAAGACGACCGATAGCAACCAGTTCGGCTTCAATCTTGAGACGGCGCGCTCCAGCTTCTAAGCGAGCTGCCGTATCTACTTCGAGACGGCGTTCGGTTTCGCCTGCACGTTCGCGCAAGAACTGTTCACGCTCACGAAGCCCCGCACTGCGCACATCGAGGTCCTTACGACGCATGGTGAGATGCGTTGATTTCGAATCAATTGCAGCGCGCTCTTCGGACTGTGCTTTGGCAGCAGCAATCTCGGCGGCCTCCGATTCTTCAAGTGCAGGAAGAATGCCTTCGAGTTCAGTGACACGTTGTTGATATGCAGACAAACGGGCGCGAATCTCGTTTGCAGAGTCACGAGTGATTTGTTGTTCGGCGGCGTTGGCGCGACGATCGTTGACCGCGGTGGTGAGTGCATCAGATGCGCGTTCCACAACTTGAGTCTGACGCTCGATACGTGACTGCAAATCGGTCGCTTGCCGGCGAGCTTCTACGAGTTCGTCGCGCGCTGCCTCTACCTCGCGTGCGAGACGTGCCAGTTCAGTTGCCGCTTCTTCAACTTCAGTACGAGTGCGCTCGATGACTTCAACCGAACCAAGTTCATCGGCGGCACCTAAGCGCCAACCTGATGGAGACAAACGATCACCACGACGAGTAACCACTGTGATTGATGCCGATGATTCCACCGCTGTAATTGCAGAATCGAGATCATCGGTGCAGCCGATGTGTGACAGCAATGAATCGAGAAGCGCCGACAATTCTGAAGGAGCTCCGTTTGCTCCACGAACATGGGAACGCACTGAACTGATGCCGTTCGGCAAGGAAGCAGAACTGGTGCGAGACAATCCAAGCGCTAAGACTGCGCCGTTGTGGTCGACTGCCTGAAGCGCAGCTACTGCACGACGAGCAGATGCAGAACCGGAAACAACAATTGCTGCGAGTGCTTCACCAAGAGAGGCTTTGACTGCGGCATCCCATCCGGCGTCGATTTCGAGAAGGTCGACAAGCGCACCCACTACACCTTCAACTTGAGCCAAATGCTCGGCACCAATACGTGCTCGCGACGATGACACTGCTTCTTCAAGAGCCTCGAGTTTCGCTAGTGCGCGTGCACTGCGGCGTTCGGCTGTTGCACGCGACAATTGCGCAGCATCACCAGAGGCTTCGGCTTGTTCACGACGATTATTGGCCGTTACCAGTTCTTCACGCAAGGACGCCACATCGGTTTCCGATTGGGCAAGATCGTTTTGCAGACGTTCAATTCCTGCTGCCACAGAGGCATCTTTTTCGATGAGCTGTTCGACTCGTGCCTGCAACTTTTGCGCTTCACCCGCGCCTTGCTCGACAGTGTTTCGCAAGGTACGCAATTCGCCGCGTACTTCAGCAGCGGCGTTCGATGCTTCGTTGCCTTGCACTGTGTGGAACAAACCTTGTTCCGTGCGCTCGCGTTCGAAGTTTTCTTCTTCAACAGCCAAGTCATCGCTCTCGCCCATCGCGATTGCAAGACTGCGCTCCACTTCTACAAGTTCGGTACGCATTTGAGCAGCATCAGCTTCGAGAGCAGCTACAACATCGTCGGCAATCAGTTGCCCTTGATCGCGTTCCATCGAACGTCGACGCTCGGCAATGACCGCACCCAATCCACGAGCGCGCTCACGCAATTGCTCAACGCGCATCAGTTCATCGTTGAGACCAGATTCTCCGCGAGCAGACAGTTCTGCTTCGGCAGCCAAAACAGCGGTGTCGAGTTCGGCAAGTTTCTGGCGAATGTCTTTCTCGCCTTGATCACTTGCGTTCTTCTCGCCAGCCAACGAGGTGAGTTGTGCTCGAAGCGCTGCCACTTCCCGACCCGACAAAAACAAACGCAGTGCACGCAATTCGCCCACGATTTCACCGTGACGACGCGCTGCATCGGCTTGGCGTTCGAGTGGACGCAATTGACGACGTACTTCACGAATGAGATCTTGCACGCGCAATAAGTTTGCTTCGGTGGCTTCGAGCCGGCGCTCGGCTTTTTCTTTGCGCTTGCGATATTTGAGAATGCCCGCAGCCTCTTCAATGATGGCGCGACGATCTTCAGCACGTGCAGTAAGAACCGCATCGATTTGACCTTGGCTAATGATGACGTGTTGTTGACGTCCGACGCCAGCATCGGAAAGCAGTTCTTGTACGTCGAGCAAACGGCACTCGACACCATTGATGGCATATTCAGAATCACCGTTACGGAAAAGAATTCGAGAGACCGTGATTTCAGAAAAATCAAGTGGCAATAAACCAGCTGCGTTGTCAAGTGTGAGCATTACCTCGGCACGGCCAAGAGCAGAACGCTTTTGTGTTCCGTTGAAGATGACGTCTTCCATCTTTTGGCTTCGCACGGAACTAGGTGCCTGTGCGCCGAGTACCCATGCGATGGCGTCGACAACATTTGATTTACCCGAACCGTTGGGGCCGACCACAACAGTGACTCCAGGCTCCATCTCAAGGACGGTGGAATCGGCGAAGGACTTAAAGCCTTTGAGGGTAAGGGATTTTAAAAACACGGCGATTCCAACAGTAATAGACCGAGGCGATGAACCTCTTATGCGCTCTATCTCTGGCAGCGAGGGCAAAAACAGGTCGATCGACCAGCGACCACCACACGACGAATGGAGGCTTTTCCACAGGTGAGGCAACCCTCTCCTTCTCTTGCGTACACACGATGTCGCTCCTGAAATGCGCCTTCGTGGCCCGCGATATCCACATACTGCGTGTCGTCAAGGGTCGACCCACCAAGAGCGATGGCCTCGGTCAAAATCTCGGTAATACAGGTGGTCAGTTCAGAAATCTTCTTCTTCGACAGTGATTCTCCGGTGCGATTCCATCGCAGTCCCGCCCGATGCAAAATTTCGTCGGCGTAGATATTGCCGATCCCCGCCACCACATGTTGGTTGAGAAGAAGCGACTTCAGAGACCCTCGACGACCGCGCAAAAGCTTCGCAACAATGTCGGCATTGAACTCATCACAGATTGGATCTACGCCGAGTTTTGATAATTCAGGCATCACTTCTGCTGCACGAGTGGGATCAAACACCACAACTTCACCAAAGGTTCGCGGATCAACAAACCACATCTCATCAATCACACCGTTGCGTTCAGACAGTTGCATCACCACATGGGTGTGTAATGGCCGTGGCGTTCCTGCTGGCTCTACCAACACTCGCCCACTCATGCGCAGATGAATCATCATTTCGTCACCACTATCGAGATCGAACAACAAGTACTTGCCTCGCCGGCGTGCGTTCAAAATTGTTACATCGGTAAGCCCGTGAATCACCGTCTCACGACCCACTCGACGCACGGAACGCTCGCGTCCAACATGAACGTGTGTAATTTTTCGACCCACGACCCGTTCTTCAATTCCTCGACGAACAGTTTCTACCTCTGGTAGTTCGGGCACAGCAATCTCTAGACGTTGTGTTGGGTAGCGAGAGTTTCGTAAGCGCCTACTGCGGCGATTTGTTCAGCTGCTTTTTTCGTGCGACCTTCACCTGAGCCATATGCATCGCCATCAATGATGACCGTGGCTGTAAACATGCGTTCGTGGTCGGGGCCAACGCCTTCAATGTCGTATTCAGGTGCACCAATACCAATGCGAGAGCACAGTTCTTGTAGTCGTGTCTTTGCGTCGAACATGTGCAGTTGGGGAATTGCTTCTTCAATAGGCGCAGTAAGCATTCTCTTTACAAAACCAAATGCTGCGGAAGCGCCGCCATCGAGGTAGATGGCACCAATAATTGCTTCGAAAGTGTCGGCCAAGATTGATGTTTTCTCAAAGCCATTTGCCGCTTCTTCACCACGACCGAGCAAGATGAAATCTCCAAGTCCCAGGTTGCGCGCCAAATCTGCAAGGGCGTGCATGTTCACCACACTGCGACGCAAATCGGTGAGCTTTCCTTCTGCCATGTTGTCTAAGCGATGAAATGCAAGATCGGCCACTACCCAACCCAACACAGCGTCGCCTAAAAACTCGAGGCGCTCATTGGAGAGTGGCTCATTGTGTTCTGCTTGCCACGAACGATGTACCAATGCTTGCCACAACAACTGAGAATCGTTGAACTGATACCCGATACGGGTAGAGCATTCGGAGATGCGGTCTTCAAACGACAGCGTCATGGAAAGTGTTACGCGCCGACAGCGCGCACGATGTAATTGACTGCATCGGCCACAGTCTGAAGACCAGCGAGATCATCATCTTCGAATTGGAAATTTGGGATACTTTCCGAGAATTCTTGTTCGAGTGCGTCAACAAGTTCAATCAATGAGATTGAATCCGCGCCAAGGTCGTCGGCAAACGATTGTGTTTCGGAAATGGTTGCACCATCGATTTCGAGAATCTCACCGAGGTGACGACAGACAGTGGCCAAAATTGAAGTGCGGTCGAGAGTTGTCATGTTGTCCTTTTATTGAGGCTGAGATGCTGCAATGGCGTCACGAATTGCTTCGACCATTCCGGTCTCAACCATTTCTTGTGCGCACTTTATGCCGTTCACCATGGCACGTGCGCTGCTTGAACCATGAGAAATAATGCAGACTCCATCGACACCCAACAAGATGGCGCCTCCAGTGGAATCGGGATCGAGAGAGTCGTACAACGGCAAGAGCGCTGGCATCAAGGCATTTGCGGCTTCGGCATATTCGGGTTGCCCAAAAGCGCTGAACAATGCTTTTACGACCGTACGCAAACTGCCTTCAAGAGTCTTCAGTACAACGTTGCCTGTGAACCCGTCGGTAACAACAACGTCGACATCACCTGTCATTAGGTCACGACCCTCGACATTGCCAATGAAATTGATGCCAGTTGCAACTTTCAACAATTCATAGGTTTCTTTGCGCAGGGTGTCGCCTTTGCCTGGCTCTTCGCCAATCGACAACAAACCAACGCGTGGCTTCTCCACACCAAAGCGACGCTGCGCATACACCGAACCCATGAGGGCGAACTGCACGAGCCATTCGGGCTGCACTTCAGCGTTTGCGCCTGCGTCGAGAAGCACAGTGGGGTGCGAGCCCGGAACGGGCACTGGTGTTGCAATAGCGGGACGAAAAACTCCGGAGATACGACCCATACGCAATAACGCACTGGCCATAGTGGCGCCAGTGTTACCGGCAGAGATCATGGCGCTTGCTTTGCCATCTCGAACAGCTTCGGCTGCTCGCACCAACGTGGAATCGCGCTTACGTCGCACAGATTGAGCCGGATCGTCATCCATTTCGATGACTTCACTAGCCACCATCAGCGGCAGGTCTCCTGCACCTTCGAGACCATCAGGTCCGACGAGGAGAATAGGAATACCGAGAGCAGCAGCTTCGTGGGCTCCAGCGACTATTTCGCTTGGGGCACGGTCGCCACCCATCGCGTCAACAGCGATTGGCAACATGATGTGTTGTGTCTATCAGTCGACGGAAACGGCCACGCGGCCTTTGTACCAACCACAGGTGCCACACACAGTGTGAGGCAACTTGGCTGCACTGCAACGAGGGCACGTGCTACGCGACGGCGCAACGAGACGCCAGTTAGAGGCGCGACGCATACGTGTCTTTGATTTCGACTTTTTCTTTTTGGGAACGGCCACCGTGGTCTCCCTGTGTTAGCGGCAAATGCCCTTGTGGGGGCTCAGTAATGATAGCCCGAGAACGGGAAAAACTCACACGGACTCGTCGGGAAGTATTCCCTTCAGGCTCTCAAGGCCCGCCCAGCGGGGGTCAGAGACTGAATTATCGCAATCGCACGTAGAAACGGAGAGGTCGAGACCGCAATGGGGGCAGAACCCCGGGCAGTCTTCCCGACAGAGTGGCCCAATGGGAATGGCAAGCAAAATGTTCTCGCGCACCATAGGCAACAGATTGATCTGGTCGTTCTCAATGGCATACGCATCGGGGTCGATGATTTCACGCTGGTACATCTCGTCGAAATCAACCACGAGATCAGAGGTCACAGGTGCGAGGCAACGCCGACAATCCCCTGCCCACGACAATGTTGCGGTGCCCACTACTTCGATACTGGTGGACAGCGATTCGAGTCGTAGATCGATTGCAATCGGGGTATCGATGATGCGAGCGTCAGCGAATTCGAAGTCGGCCACGTCGATATTGGCGGAAACTTCTTTTTTGCTACCCGGCCACCGCAGTAACTCGACAACATTGACGATGAGTGGCTTAGCCAAAGGAATAACTCGACTTAGTACTCGTCCTGATTGAAGAAGCCAGCACTTTCTTGCTGTTCGACTGGCTCTTCTGATTCAGGAGGTGGTGGCTGTGAACCAATGGAAAGACGATTGCGACCATTGGCCACTGTCTTTGACAATCGATCGAGAAGTATTTCAAAACTTCCGAGACGTTGGTCGAGGAAATCTTCTGTTTCGTTGCGCAAGCGACGAGTTTCTTCATCGGCAGCATCGATGACTTGGCGAGCACGAGCCTCAGCTGCACGCACCACTTCGGTGCGCTGCACCATGCGCTCGGCCTGCTGACGCGCGGCACCCAACAGTTCGTCGGCTTCGCGCTTCGTCTTGTCGAGGAATTCTTGACGCTCTTTCAACATCCAACGTGCTTGGCGAATTTCTTCTGGCAATCGCACTAGTGCATCTTCGAGCAACTCGATTACTTCGTCACGGTCGATACGTGGCGTGCTCGACAATGGCATGCTCGGCGCTGTTGCGATGATGTCGATTGTGCGTCGCAAAATGACTTCGCTTTCACCCAATCGTGCCTGCACCGGCATCGGTTGTGGGTAAGAATCGTCGGTTGTGTCGTCGAAATCGTCGTAACTCATTATTTACTCCGTGGGGGAAAGACTGTTGCCAATGCGTCGGCAACAACTGAAGGCACCATAGAGGACACATCGCCACCGTGGTGGGCAATGTCACGGATAAAGCGACTGCTCACATGGCCGAATTTCGGATCACACGGCACATACACAGTGCGCACGCCTGCAACAGCGAGGTTGGTGTGGGCCATTTGTTGTTCCACTTCGAAATCACCCGACGTGCGAAGACCCTTCACAATGCACAGCGCTCCCACTGCTGTCGCAGCATCGACTGCAAGACCAGGAAATGCTTTCACCGAAACGCCTGGCACGTGTGCGCAGGCGGCTGCGGCAATTGCGACGCGCTGCTCGGTAGGCAAGATGCCCGATGGCTTATCGGGGTTGTGCATCACTGCAACCACTACATTTCCGAACAATTCGGCTGCCTGCTCCACTACATCGAGGTGTCCCAAATGAAATGGGTCGAAACTGCCGGGGTATAACACGGTGCTCATGCGCTCTCCACCGTATCGCCTTCGCCACTGCTCAATTCGAGAAAAGCCACATGAGTGCGCCCATATTTCTTCTCCCGCAAGGTGGTGAAACCGTCTATTTCACCAATTGGTCGGCCCGATTCAAGGACAATGAGGCCCGCGGTGCACCGCGCTACTAACTGGTGCCACTTGTCGAACCCGTACGGCGGGTCGGCAATCATGAGGTCGATTCCCTGCTGTTGCCCAGAGGCAGTGACGGCGTCTCCCGCAATAACAGTGGTGCGATCAGCAAGGCCAAGTGCGGCAATGTTGGCCCGCAATACGGCGAGCGCCTGGCGGTCCTGTTCTACAAACACGCAGTGGGCAGCTCCCCGTGACAATGCTTCAATCCCCATGGCGCCCGTGCCTGCAAACAGGTCGAGAACCCGTGCTCCCTCTACGACATCCATGCTGCGAAGCGAATTAAAAACAGCCTCGCGGACCTTGTCGGTGGTGGGCCGTGTGGCCTCAGACGTAGGGGCTTCAATTCGTCGACCTCGAAGGTCACCTGCAACAACTCTCACGCAAGGCAGACTACGGCGGTGATTAGTCCGAAAGAGTCCATTGTCTGTGTCGAC
>WLEX01000024.1 GCA_009704065.1 Actinomycetota bacterium | reverse complement strand
TGGGCGGCAGCATTCGTGTAGGGATGTAACTATCGAGATACGAATTGTTACCAAAGAGTCCGTCGTAGTTGTCCCCCCAGCAATAGCCAGCTCCGGTGTTGGTGAGTGCGCAGACATGCTCGTACCCAGAGTTGACAGAAACAAACTGAAGACCTGCTGGGGTGAGCACCCTCTGTGGGACTACTGACACTGCGTAGGGAGTGGTGCTCTGGTATCCGACGCCAAGTTGGCCAGCACCATTTTGATGAGCCCAGCAATACACATTTCCTAGGTTGGTAGTAGCGCACGGTATACCGCCGAGATCGAAACTGGTGACAAATTCGTTGTTGGGAAATGGAACAAGCACTGGTGTGCGTGTTGGTTCAGTTTCGCCACTGCCGGTTTCAAGAATGTCACCCCAACACCACAGTTCGTTGTTGGTGTTGAGTGCACAACCGATGGCGTATCCGCTTCCGACTTGGGTGATGGGCGTAGTGGTGGGGAACTGCACCGGTACTGGTGTTTTAGAGCTAGTGATGAAGTAGTTGCCTATGTGATGTTCACCCCAACAAAACACTGTGCCTGAAATTGCTAGCCCGCACCATGTGTGATTGCCGCCACCATTCAGTGAAACAAATCGATCGTTATTGGGCAGGAGTACAGGAGTAGGAAGATCGATTACCTCATTGCGCGATGCGCCAATGAGCCAACTGTCTCTGTTCGAGCCCCAGCACATTGCTGTGCCATCAAACGTAAGTGCACATGCAGTGCCGTCTGTGATGTCGACTGATGAGTACGTCATCGGATCGGCAAGCGCAGTAGAAGTAGTAGCGACCACGCCTGCAATGGGAGTGCCTACAAGGAGAACAGCTAGGACAATTCGGGGAATGCGCATAACCGCAACATAACCCTCTTCTGTGTCAACGATTGTGGGTAGCGATTAACTACTCGGCAATACCTACTGGTTTGTCGTCGATTATCTGATCGAGATACTCAGACATTCCAAAACCTGTAGCGCCTTCGTGTTCTCCGGAAGTGATACGCCATTTGGTCATGCCTTCACTGATACGTGTCATGAGCCAATTGCCATCGGGGTCTTGGCGACGGTTACGAAGTGGAATCAGGCTTTCTACTTCGCCCTCAAAGTTCCATTCTTTGTTTGACTTTGATGAACGAATAACTCCTGTGACTTTTTCGTGATAGTTGTCGGCGCCAGTAGTGACAGTTGAGATTTGCACATCATCACAGAGGTGAATTTGTCCGTTATCCCATACAAACCCGCCACGTGATCCCGCTGCATCTTTCTTTGCAACACGACTCGCCATGAATCCAAGATTCTCGCCAAAGTTTGCAGTGAGCCAGCGGTAGTACCAGGGTGCTTGCCAAAAACGTGGACCCCAAGAATGATCGCGAAGTCCGTGGCCGTTAATTGCAAACTCTTCATCGCCAACACGAATGGAACCAGTGGCACTGACTAGTTGTTCGTAGTGACCTTTTGCGAATTCTTCACCAGGTGCTTCATGTGGCGTATCGGGTTCGCCGCCAAACATGCTTGGTTTTCCTTGGCCGGTGAAAGTGATGTGTGCTTCACATTCGGCAAATGGGTTGTTAGCAAAAGCTTTCTTAGGATCGGCCATGTCGTGGGGGTTATCGAGCACCACAACTTTGCCGACGTAATCGATTCGTAGTTCTTCGAATGGCTTCACCATGGTCCATGTCAGACCACCTGCGTCGAGCGCATCGTTATTCGTAATGGTGGGGCGTTTGAACATGAATCCCACGCGACCATTTGGTAAGTAAATACAGATGGTCATTTCTGCATAGCCTTCGTTCGCGCGGTTACCCATGCGAAACCATCCACCTACTTGTGTGGTTGGATCAAAGCAGTTGATGTACATACTTTCGTTGAAGTTCGACTCGGGGCCGAGTTCGTGCATGTATTCATCTTGTGGTTCTAGTCGTACGCCCATGAGCGAACCTTAGAACACAGAGGTGTTGGCTGTATTAGCCAGCGGTCACGCGTGCCTGAAGGCGACGCATGCCTGTTAACCAGCGGTCACGATCGTCTACTTTACGCTTTTCGTACGTATGCACTTCGGGATGAGGCATCACGAGAAAGCGTTCATCGAGAATGGTTTGGTACACAATGTCGGCTACTTCTTCAGGTTCAAGTACGGCACCAGAAGCTTTAACAGCTCCGCCACCGCTACTTGCCAAATCGCCGCCGGCATCGGGTGGATTCAACATGTTGGTATTGACACCCTGAGGGCACAACGTGGTGACACGGATTCCGCGATCGCCGTATGTGATCGATAGGTATTCGGCGAAGGCAACTGCGCCATGCTTGGTGACGCTGTAGGGGCCGCTTCCAATTTGTGACAGCAGACCGGCAGCAGATGCTGTGCTGCAGAAATATCCTTCGCCTGCTGCGAGCCATTCTCCCATTAAATGTTTTGCGGCCCAACGATGTGCGTGCAAGTTGATGTTCATTGCTGCATTCCATGTGGCTTCATCGGTGGATTCAAGATCTGTACCAATAGCAACACCAGCATTTGCATAAAACAAGTCGATGAATCCAAACTTCGCGCGTGCAGCATCGATGAGTGCAACGTTGCCTTCTTCTGATCCGATATCGGCCGCCACTGCAAATGCACTGTCTGGTCGAATGGCATTCAGTTCTGCGGCAATTTTTTCGAGGTTTGCTTTGTCGCGATCGGCAACAACGACGCGAGCGCCTGCAGTATGAAAGCGGCGGGCGAGTGCTGCGCCAATGCCATTAGCTGCTCCGGTTACAACGGTGGTTTTGCCATCAAGGTTCATGTTTTAGACCTTATGGCACGAGTCACCTGTGAAATGAACCGAACGGGCCTATGTATCCCCTGATTGGGTCACCCCATCTGTACGATGTACCTAGCGGGCGGAATCCGGGAAACCAGATACTTCCTGCTATTCGAGAGGAGCATCCACATGATCGATACACGCGAACCAGTGATCACCGAGGCGCTCGCCGTCATCGATAAGGCGCTCGCAGAAATGTTGCGCCGCGAACTTGTCTCGGCTGTCGAAGTGGGCGATTTGCTCCTCGACCTTCGCTCGCTTCTTAGCGCGAGCGTCGCCACCACCGACGTTTAGTCGAATCAGTTTCTGGCATCACGCCAGTCGATGTTGAGTCGCGCGCGGGTGCATGCGCGAATAATTCTGTAAATGATTGTGTGAGTGAATCTCGCAACAATGCTGGACTCTCTACAGCTGCATCGTCGATATTGATGCCCACTCCCATTTTGCCCATATACGACATGAGCGTCACGTTGACGGCAACTCCGCCCAATGGTCCAATGGGGTAATTCTCGAGCATTTGTGACCCGGCAAGAAACAGCGGGATGCCTGCACTACGCACATTCGATGTGGCAAAGTCCACTGTTTCTGCTTGCGCACGCGCAAGACGAGTGACGACAGATGTGGGAATGACAGATGAGACCGTTGCAATTGCCTCGAGCGAGGAGTTTGTTGCACCTGTGCGCGCAGAGTTAAGGATTTCGTTCACCGCTACGAATCGTTCATCGATCGGCATGTCGGCAGTGGGTACCAACATGCGCGCCAAAGTAAATGCATTACCTCCGCTGTCGGACGTACGAGTACTTATGGCCATGGATGCACGGAGTGATTCCACTGGTGCACCTAGTTCGCGGTGGTACATACCGGCCGCATGTGCTGTAGCTGTAACAAATGCAGTGTTCAAAGTTCCACCCAGATGTTTTGCTGCACCACGCATGTCGTGGTACGACACGTTGGCAATTTCCATACGGCGACGTAATGAACGCGTGGTCCACAATGGCGAACGTGCTGCATCGGTTTCGCTAAGTTGAGCGAAAAGTTCCTTCACCGTTGCTGAAGTGGATGACCCGATGCTGCTGATTAGTGATGGGTCAGAAAGCACATCGCGCACTTGACGCAAAACAGCAAGGGGTAAACGCAATGAATCATTCATAGCTCCACGTAATGCATCTGTGGCATCGGTGGGACTTGCCAGCGTTGCTGCATTCATAATGTCGGGGTCGATTGGAGGCAATGGGCCTGGGTCTCGTTGCAGATCGAGATATTGCATTGACAATTCAATGCCGCCTTGACCGTCGACAACAGTGTGATGAAGTTTTTGAATGAGCGCACTGCGACCGCCGACGAGGCCATCGACAATGACAAAGTGCCATAACGGGCGTGACCTATCGAAGGGGTCTGCGACGAGCAGTGTGGCAAGGTCGAGTAATTGACGCATGTCGCCGGGTGCCGCGAGAGAAATATTGCGCACGTGATAGCGAATATCGAACGATGGGTCATCGACCCATGTGGGATTACCAAGATTTCCGGGAGCTGGTTGTACACGGCGACGCAAGCGAGGAAACAGCATGGCAGTACGTTCCATGCGGGCATAAAGCAAATCCATGTTGGGGGATTTGTCGAGAATGGTGATGTTTGCGAATGAGGACGCCAGATACGGATCTTTTTCGAGCCTCCACATGAGTGACTCGGTATCGCTCATGCGTTTTTCGTGATCGGACATGTCACTAAGTTACAGGGCTGTGGCAGCCTCAGATTTTGTTATCCCACAAAGGCGGAAACGATGGGGACAGCGACAGTCCCAAGAATGGCCCCAGTCACGATTCCGCCAACAATGTCGGACAGATGATGAATGCGCACCACTGCACGGCTCAGTGCCACGATGAGTGCGATCGCAACCCATATCAATGCAAGTGGCATACCTGTAAACGACGTGAGCACGATGGCGGCAAAGGTGGCAGAAGATGCATGTCCACTAGGAAAGCTTGAAGTGGAAGGAGTACGAACATCGAAACGATGATCGCCAGAAGTGGTGGGACGTTCGCGACGAAACAATCGTTTGATTCCCTGATTCACAATGAGGCTTTCGCAACCGAGTGCCACAGACAATGCAAGGGCTTGTTGCAATCGATGTACTGAACCAATGGCGTAGAGAAGTCCGATGACATGCCACACCACACTGAAATCACCAACGGTGCTGGCCGCACCAAACAATGCATTGGTTGCGCGATTATTGCGCAATGGTTCAAGCAGGCGATCGCCTGCAATGTCGAAGGAACTCATCGCAAGGTATCGAGTGTGCGCTCGACTAGTTCGGCAATGTTTTCTGGTTGCTCAAGTGGACCGAAATGGCCCATCGTGTCGAACTGCACATACGTTGAATTCGGGATGCTTTCGGCAACACGAATCGCAAATGATGACGGCTGATACGGAGCTGGCGCACCAGAAATCACCCAGACACGAGTGCTGATATTGGGTAAGTCTTCCCAGGCGCCACTTGATCCGCCTGTTTCGTATGTGCGTGCCTCGTGTTCGGGTAAACACTTCAATTCCACTTCGCCGTCAGTGGTGGGTTTGAAACCATGGCGAACATACGCCTCGCGTGCCCCTGCATGAAAGGAAGCCATGGGTGGCTTGGCGGTGAAATTGTCGAGGGCTGCTTCAAAGCTAGGGAAGCGTGATTTGCGTTTGCGCGCTCCACCTGCAAGTGGGTTTGGTGGGCGAGTGTCGTCTTCTGGGGCAGGAGGAAACACGATGGGTTCAAACACAAAGAGCGCAGAGAACAGCGATGGTTCTGCGAGTGCAGCCATGAGCAACGAAGCCCCACCCATGGAATGGCCAACCCCAACCACGGGTGCGCCATTGTGTTGTGCCGACAAATGACGCGCAGCAGTTAACGCATCGAGACCATATTGTTTCCACGAAATAGTTTCAGGGTCAACTGTTTCAGCATCGCCATACCCACGATGATCGAAACCCATCACATGATGTCGCTTAGCAAAAATCTGAGCCATTGGTTCAAAACAATGCGCATGAAATCCGGTGGCATGTGACAGCAAAACGGGGGAACCAGTACCACCAAAGTCGTGCATAGTGATGTTCACATTGTCGATAGAGGGGATAACTGTTGCGTCGCTACAGGCAATGTGTTGTGTCATTTTGGTTCTCTCGGAAGGCCAAGGAGGCGCTCGCCAATGATATTGCGTTGCACTTGGCTTGTGCCGCCTGCGATGCGGCCGCCAGGAGCGGATGCCATGCCGGTTGCATCGGGGCCTTCCAACATTGCATCGGCACCAGAAATATTTCCTCGCAACATCGCAACACCGAACATCATTTCGGTGATTCCTAACTTCATGAGCGACGATGCCGTGGACGCAACAGGTCCTTGTGTCTGTGCCATTGCTTTGTAGGCGGTTCCTTGCGACAACAGTGAGACCAATTGTTGCCGTTGACTGGAAGACAAACCGCGGCCCTTGCCAAGAGCACTCATCGATTCGAGCCGTCGTTCTAATCCAATAACACTGGCGCCAATATGACCACGTTCGTTAGTTAGCACTGCCATGCCTACACCCCAGCCGCCGTGTAGCGGACCAATGAGATACTCGGCAGGCAGCTGCACATCGGTGAAGAACACTTCATCGAATTCTGATTCACCGGTCATCTGCTTGAGAGGGCGCACTTCGATACCAGGAAGATCCATCGGAATCAGAAAGAACGAAATGCCTTCATGTTTCTTTGCTTCGAAGTCGGTACGTGCCATGAGGATGCCCCAGTTGCTGCACCGCCCACCACTGCACCATACTTTTTGCCCGTTGATGACGAAGTTGTCGCCATCGCGATCGGCACGAGTATTGAGCGAACCAAGGTCGCTACCTGCACCAGGTTCGGAAAACAATTGGCACCACACATGTTCGGCATTCAATGTGGAACGCAGATGTTGTTCTTTCAGTTGGTCGTTACCGAAAGTCATCACTGCTCCGCCAGCAAGTACTAGGCCCACCATGTTCAGCACAGGGGGCACGCCAGCATGTGCGCATTCCTCTACCCATGCACCGTGATGAGCAGGGCTCAGGCCCTGTCCACCATGTTCGATTGGCCAATGAATTCCAGCAAAGCCAGCATCGAAGATCAGTCGTTGCCATGTTTTTCCTGCCTCTACGAGATCAGGAGGACATATGGCTCCGTAATCGCGCGGGGCATGCTGGCGATTGCTCGCTAACCATGCCGCTGCGCGTGCACGAAATGAGTCGACTGATTCAACGGTCATGGTTACTTCATTGCGTTGAAGAACATCGCCGTTTCTTCGGGAAGGTTTGCAGGAATCTGGTATCCGTCTGTGTCGCGAATTTGGGTCCAGTTGTCACGGATGTCTTCAAGAGTAAGACCAGGCTTGAAGAAGCCTTGAGTTTCACCAATGAATACTCGAGCAACACGGCCACCGCCCACTGAATACACTTCGCCCGATACGTCACAGTCTTCGTGAGCAAGCCACGCAACGATAGGCGTTACCAATGCAGGGTCGAGCTTGTCGCCAATTGCTCCCATGAGGTTTTCGGTCATGCGGGTAAGTGCAAGCGGTGCAATTGCGTTTGCCTTGATGTTGAACTTGGCGCCTTCTGCAGCAAGAACACGCGTGAAACCAACAAGGCCCATTTTGGCGGCTCCGTAGTTGGCTTGGCCAAAGTTTCCGAAGATGCCAGCTGCTGATGATGTAGAAATCACGCGGCCGTATCCCTGCTCACGCATCCGAATCCATGCGGGACGGGTCACATTGAATGCACCCTTTAAGTGAACATCGAATACAGGATCAACCAAGTCTGATGTCATGTTGTGAAATGTCTTGTCACGCAAAATGCCTGCGTTGTTAATCACGATGTCGACACGACCATATGCATCGATGGCGGTTTGGATAATTCCTTCGCCACCTTCTGGTGTGGAAACACTGTCGTGGTTTGCCACTGCTTCGCCGCCGGCTGCACGAATTTCGTCGACAACCTTTTGTGCGGCGCTCGAGTCTGCGCCCGAACCGTCGACGGTGCCGCCGAGGTCGTTCACAACTACTAACGCTCCACGCGCTGCGAGTAGCAGGGCGTGTTGGCGTCCGAGTCCACCACCGGCTCCGGTGATAACTGCAACTTTTCCGTCATATGTCATTTGGCTCATGCCGTTCACCGTAGTCGTGAGAGCACCCGAACGCCTACTGTGACTGTATGGACGAGCTCCTCCCCGACATCAATGACCCTCGGCGCACGGTTGTTCGGGAATGGTTGGCAGCTCATCCGAACTGTTCAGATCGAGAGCTGGCCGAGAGCGGATATGTGGCGCCACATTGGCCGGAGCCCTATGGCTTGGGTGCAGATCCGGTGCATCAACTCATTATCGATGATGAATTAGCACGAGCTGGGGTGAAACGTCCATCAAACCAAATTGGTATTGGTTGGGCAGCTCCCACCATTATTTTTGCGGGCACGCAAGAACAAAAAGACCGTTATGTGTTGCCAGCGTTGGCAGCCGAAGAAATTTGGTGCCAACTCTTTTCTGAGCCCGGGGCAGGAAGTGATCTGGCCGGACTATCAACACGTGCAGTACGTGATGGAGATGAATGGGTTGTGAATGGTCAGAAGGTGTGGACCACGGGTGCGCATTATTCAAAATTTGGCATTCTTATTGCTCGTACAGATCCTGATGCGCCGAAACATAAAGGCATTACATATTTCATATGTCCGATGGATGCACCTGGAATCGAAATTCGCACCATTAAAAACATTGCCGGAGCAGACAGTTTCAATGAAGTGTTTTTCACCGATGTGCGCATTCCTCATGCAAATGTGGTGGGCGATGTAAACGACGGATGGCGACTTGCCAAAGTAACACTCGGTAACGAACGCGTCTCTCTTTCCACGGGAGGTGTGTTGTGGGGAAATGGTCCCACAGCGCTCGACGTGATTGCCGAGGCAAAGAAACTCGGAATTACCGATCGAGTGCTGCGACATCGTCTCGCTACTATCTATATAGAGCACACAGTGCTCGAAATAATTCGTATGCGAACCCTTACTGCACGGCTGCGCGGCACTCAGCCTGGCCCCGAAGCCAGTATTCGTAAAATCATGGCTGATGAGCATGGCCAACGCGTGATGGAACTCGCCCGCGATATCACTGGCGCACAGGCGATGGTGATTGGCGCTGATGATGCAGTGGTCGGAAAGTCGATTACCTCGAAGAGTTGGTACAGCGGGTACATGTTTTCAAAGGCTCTCACCATTGGCGGAGGTACCGGGGAAGTCCAACGCAATATTTTGGGCGAGCGTGTTTTACGGTTACCTGCAGAGCCAGATACGAACCATGGTCGGCCATGGTCACAAATAGGGAAGTAGTTCACGTGAGCACAGACACCACACGAATGATTGTCGATTTGCTAGATCCCGAACTGTATAAATCGAACCCGCACGACACATGGGCATGGATGCGTGCGAACGAGCCCGTGTATCGCGATGAAAAGAATGGTTTGTGGGGAATCACTCGTCACGCAGATGTAATGGATGTGGAGCGTCGGTCTTCAGTGTTTTCTAGCAACGGCGAATACCGCGCCGTAGTGTCGCCTGGCGAAAGCAACATGATCGCCCAAGATGATCCACGTCATCGTCAGCAACGCATGTTGGTGCAGCCTCAGCTCACACATGCAGGAGTTGCGCGCCGCGCCGCTGAAGTAGAGGCGTTGGTTGCTGAATTAGTCGCCGAAGTAGTGGCACAGGGTGAGTTCGAAGTCATCGACATGATTGCTGGGCAATTACCTGCACGTCTCACTTCGCGTCTGCTGGGTTTCCCTGAGGAAATGTGGCCCGAGTTGAAGTCGTGGAGCGAGCGCCTGATGCGCACCGATATGCGTGACCGTGATGAGCAGGTCATGGCCGAGTTCATTGATGCCAATCGTGAATTCCTGGGGGCCATGATGCCCATTTTGGGTGAGGTAACAGCAAGTCCACGAGACGATTTCATGTCGATCTGGGCTCATGCCGAAATCGACGGCCAAAAATTGCCACCTGAGGCCATCTTTCACGAAGTGGGTCTTTTCATTGCGGGCGGTGCCGAGACAACACGCACTGCGATCAGTCACGGGTTGCGTGCATTCTGCGACAACCCTGATCAGTGGGAAGCAATGGCTGCCGACCCATCACTTGTTACCGGTGCAGTAGAGGAAGTGTTGCGTTGGGTAACACCACTGAATAACTTTTTTCGCACTGCACTTTCCGATGACATGGTGGGTGGACAACCGATTGCAAAAGGTGATCGCATCATCATGTTGTATCCATCTGCAAACCGTGATGAGTTGGTATTTACCGATCCATTTACGTTCGACATTCGTCGTACTCCGAACCCACATTTGTCATTCGGGTTTGGTACTCACTTATGCATTGGCGCGAACCTTGCACGCGTTGTTCTCACCGCGGTGTTTCGAGAGTTAGCATTGCGTGCTACTCGTCTTGAAGTGGTGACGGAACCAGACGTTGAAGCCAATATTTTTGCTCGCGCAGTGAAGTCGTTCACCTTGCGTGTGACACCTC
>WLEX01000230.1 GCA_009704065.1 Actinomycetota bacterium | reverse complement strand
TGCAGGAACGATTGGTGCAGTACCAATGTGTGACAGATCGAGAACTTCTTCTACCCACTTGGTGGAATGTGTAACAGCTGAGAAATCGGGGTGTTCAAGGATGGCAATGTCGGCAGGAATAGTGGTGGCGATACCTTCGACCACCATTTCTTTGAGTGCACGAATGGTGCGCGCAATTGCTACATCGCGATCGCGTCCCCACACAATGACTTTGCCCACAAGGTTGTCGTAGTACTGACTGATCTCGTCACCTGTTTCATATCCCGCATCGAAGCGAACACCGAAACCATCGGGTGCAACAAGCTTGGTGATGGGGCCAGGGGAGGGAAGGAACTTTCCACCTGCTGGGTTCTCGGCGTTAATACGAACTTCAATGGCGTGTCCGCGACGTGCAGCAAGAACTTGCTTTTGCGTCATTGGAAGTTTTTCGCCGGAGGCAACACGAATTTGCCATTCGACAAGGTCGATACCCGTAATCACTTCGCTGACGGGGTGTTCTACCTGCAAACGAGTGTTCATTTCTAAGAAGAAGAACTCTCCGTCTTGGAAAATAAACTCAACGGTGCCGGCATTGAAATAACCAACAGCTTTTGCAGCTTTTACGGCTGCTTCACCCATGGCTTCTTCGACACCGTCGGGCAGGCCTGGTGCTGGTGCTTCTTCAATGAGTTTTTGGTGACGACGTTGTGCTGAACAGTCACGAGTAGAAATCCACACCACGTTTCCGTGTTGATCGCCAACCAACTGCACTTCAATGTGTCGTGGCCATGTGAGGTATTTCTCAACGTAGACCTCATCACGACCAAAGAACGCTTTTGCTTCACGCTGTGCAGAATCCATTGCTTCCTGCACTTCTGCTGCAGAATGCACTACTTTCATTCCGCGGCCGCCGCCACCGAATGCAGCTTTAATTGCTACTGGCCAACCGAACTTGGTGCCGAAATCGGTGATCTCTTTTGCGTCGGTGCAAAATTCAGTAGTTCCAGGAACGATGGGAGCTCCACCGCGCAGCGCAGCCTTACGGCTCGACACTTTGTCACCCATTTCATCGATTGCTTCTGGTGGTGGTCCGATGAAGGCAACACCCATTGCGGTGATTGCGCGAGCGAAGTCGGGGTTCTCACTGAAGAAGCCGTAGCCAGGGTGCACGCCATCAGCACCGCTGTCTGTGATGGCCTTCAAGATGGCCTCGGTGTTGAGATAGCTCTCTGCTGCAGTTTGTCCGCCAAGAGCAAATGCCTCGTCGGCGAGACGCACATGGAGGGCATTGCGGTCGAGTTCGGAATACACAGCGACAGTGGCGATACCCATTTCTCGGGCAGCACGGATGACACGGACAGCGATTTCGCCGCGGTTGGCGATAAGGATTTTCTTCAGCACAGGTGTCAATATTGCCTTGATGGACACCCTCAATGCGAACTCATCAGAGAATTGGCATATTTCTGCCGTACCTGAGACCGGAAGTACGAACGCCGACCTCATGGAATTGGGGGCTAAAGGGGCCCCCGATCGCAGTGTTCTGCGGGCCGATTACCAGTCGGCAGGGCGCGGGCGACTCGACCGCACCTGGGAAGCCCCGCGTGGAGCCAACCTGCTCGTCTCTCTGCTCTTTCGCGACGTTCCTAGCCAATTGCACCTTTTGACCCAAGTTGTGGCTCTAGCGGCCGTACAGGTAGCTCAGGAGCTATGCGGTGTGCAGGCCACGCTCAAGTGGCCAAACGACATTCTTGTGGGAACAGAAAAACTGGCCGGCATCTTGGCCCAAGCTGCCCCCGTCGATAGCAATGGTCGGATTCCCTTTGTGGTGGTCGGAATCGGGTGCAATCTTGGCTGGGCACCACCTGGGGCTACATCTCTTGCCGACTGCGGATGGACTCGTGAGGCAACCCCCGATGAATTCCTTCGCGCCATGTTGCCCGTGATCGACGATCTGTTGTCGCTCGACGAGATGTCTCTTCATGCCACTTATGTGGAGAGGCTCTCCACCATTGGCCTAACGGTGCGCGCAGAAATGCCCGATGGCAATCACATTGTGGGCCGGGCAGTGTCGGTGGAACCCGATGGCCAATTAGTGATTCTCGACGACTGTGCAATCACGCATCGTGTGAATACAGCAGATGTAGTGCATCTTCGACCAGTGTCTGAATGACTACCGTAGACATGTGCTGACAGAAGGAAAATTCTCGCGAGCAGCGGGAGCCCCTCGTTGGATGATTGTGGTGTGTGTCGCCCTTGTCATGACACTTGCCGGTGCACTTGGCATTGTTCGTGCAGCGAATGCGCATCTTGATTCTGTGGCCCGAGTGCCAGCTGCGACTCCGGCTTTGTCGCCACCCACCGATGGCGTAGAAAACTTTCTGCTGGTGGGATCTGACTCGCGTGCAACCGCCGACCCCAATGATCCTGATTACGCAACTATGGGCTCTGAAGCGGCAAACCCAGGTATGCGTTCTGACACGTTGATCCTTGTTCGCTACGACACAAAAGAAAAATCTGTGTCGATGATGTCGATTCCACGAGATTTACGTGTTCGCATTGGTGACACCAGTCGCTATGGAAAAATTAACTCGGCATATCAAAAAGGCGCCGATGTATTAATTCGCACAGTGCAACGCGCACTGAATGTGCCCGTGCATCACTACGTAGAAATAAATTTCGCAGGGTTCAAACAAATTGTCGATGCAATTGGTGGAGTTCACATTTGTGTTGCCCACGCATCGCGCGATAAACAAACTGGGTTTTACATTGGACGCAAAGCATGCAAACTGCAAGACGGTGCGCAAGCATTGGCGTACGCGCGGTCACGTCACTTTGAAGAAAAAATTGACGGTCAGTGGCGTTTGGAAGGAACAGGCGATGTTGGCAGAGGTAATCGCCAACGCGCGTTCATCTCGATGCTTGCAAAAGATGTAGTGCGCTATTTGGCGCGTCACCCGCTGAATACTCATACGGTCCTCGAGTCGTTCTCTTCAGCAATCCTGGTGAATGAAGGGCTCGACCTTTTAGATCTTGGCCACAAACTGCGACCCATGGG
>WLEX01000023.1 GCA_009704065.1 Actinomycetota bacterium | reverse complement strand
CCCTGCGTTCACGAAAAATGAAATTGAACCGAACACTTGATCGAATTGCGCATCGTCTACTTGTCCGCTCGCACGTACCGCATCGAGAATATCGATGGCATTAGCAAGTGAGTATGCAATTTCTTGTACAGGTGTGGCACCAACTTCTTGCAAATGGTATGAGCACACATTCATGGGGTTCCACTTCGGTGCATTTTGTGCGCACCATGCAACCATGTCGACAATGAGACGCTTCGATGGTGCGGGTGGGAAAATGTATGTTCCGCGTGAAAGATATTCCTTCACGATGTCGTTTTGAGTTGTTCCGCGAAGTTCTTGTGAAGTGACACCTTGTTCGCGAGCGTTCGCTACATACAAGGCGAGCATCCATGCAGCTGTTGCATTGATGGTCATTGATGTATTCATCTTGCCGGGAGGAATGGAATCGAGAAGAGTGCGCATATGGCCAAGGTGAGCTACGGGAACACCTACCTTTCCAACTTCGCCATTTGCCAACACATGGTCAGGGTCGTACCCGGTTTGTGTGGGAAGGTCGAAAGCAATGGACAAACCAGTTTGACCTTTGGCCAGATTGGTTCGGTACAGCGTGTTCGAGGCAGCCGCGGTGGAGTGGCCCGAATAGGTACGCATAAGCCACGGGTCATCGCGGTGGGGAGTTTTGGCGTCAGTCACGCATCAAGTATGGCAATGCATTGGCCAATTCTCTACGAAAAAGGACTCTCTTCAGTTACGGCTTCAGCCAAAAGGGCCAAGTAGCGATCGCGGGGCACCGTGGTGCAGCCAAGAGACGCCAGATGATCGGTGTTCCATTGGGTATCGAGCAGGGCCATGCCAGCCAAGGTCATGAGCGACACCAAATGCATGAGCGCCATTTTCGAGGCATCAGTCTCTGTGTGAAACATCGATTCACCTGCGAAGAATTTGTTGATGCGTAATCCGTACAGACCACCAACTAATTCATTGCGCTCATTCCACACCTCGACACTGTGAGCATGTCCCATTTGGTGGAGTGCACCATATGAATCGATGAAATCCTGAGTGATCCAGTTTCCCTGAGTATGAGTTGTTGCACACTTGTGCATCACAGCCAAAAATGCAGTGTTCACCGTGCAATGGAATTTGTGGGCACTCTTGCGAAGCGACCGTGAAGCATGAAAATTTTCAAGCGGAACTACACCACGTTCTACAGGTGACCACCACCCAAGATTTCGATGCTTGGCATCGAGATACATGGGAAACATTCCATGAGCATACGCATAGAGAATGGTGTCAGGCGATAGATCTGCTCCCACTGCGACAACATCGTCGTCGAGAGGCCAATCAATTGGTGCGGGAAAATTCCACCGAGATTGTGTCGGCGGTTTCATTAGTTGGCAAACAACTGATTAGTAGGTGTAGAAACCTTCACCGCTCTTGCGTCCCAACTTGCCTGCTGCAACCAGACGGCGAAGTGTTGGCACAGCTGCATAGTTTGCATCAGCGAATTCTGCGTACAGCGCTTCGAGAATGGAAAGCGATGTGTCGAGACCAACAAGGTCGAGCAGCGCGAATGGACCCATTGGGAAATTGCAGCCACCTTTCATTGCTGTATCGATGTCTTCCATAGAAGCGGTGCCAGTTTCCCAAATGCGAATTGCATTGTTGAGATACGGGAACAAAAGAGCGTTCACAATAAAACCAGCGCGGTCTTTTACTTGCACGCCGTTCTTGCCACACTTCGCAGTGAATGCATTGGCAGCATCAATTGTGTCGTCTGATGCAGTGATAGGACGAACAACTTCAACAAGTGGCATTGCGGTTGCTGGGTTGAAGAAGTGGATACCGCACACTTTGTCGGGGCGGCCTGTTGCCATTGCCATCTCCACTACGGGCAAGGTGCTGGTGTTAGTGGCAAGGATTGCACTTGGCTTCACGGCCTTGTCGAGTTCGGCAAACAGCGCCTTCTTTACAGCAAGATCTTCAACTACTGATTCGATAACAAGGTCGCAATCGGCAAGATCAGAAATCTTGTCGGTAGATGAGAGGCGACCAAGAATTGCAGCTTTGTCGTCAGCAGTGATTTTCTCACGCGACACTTGCTTGTCGAGACCCTTTTCAATTGAAGTGATCATTGCCTGTGCACTGGCTGCGCTACGTGAGCGAACAATGACGGTGTACCCGGCTTTTGCTGCTACTTCGGCAAGGCCTGAGCCCATGATTCCCGAGCCACAGATTCCAACTTTTGCGATGTTTGTTTCAGACATGGAAAACACGGTAACAACCGGAACCCAATGTCAAAGAACTGACACTGAAAAGTAGGGGTTTATTTCTCGGTAATAGTGACAGAGATGATCTTGACTGGGGTGCTTGGTGCACCACCGAGTGCGCCTTCGCCGGCACTCATGCCCAGGATCTTCTGTGTGACATCGAGACCCTTGGTCACTGAACCGAAGGTGACGTAGGTGCCTTGGCTATCGAGAACGGAAGCCTTGGGGCCTGTGACGAAGAAGAATTGGCCACCACCCGAATCGGCGCCGGAGCTACGAGCCATGACTAAGTCGCCGGTCTTGTATGTGAATCCGGTTCCTTCATCTTTGATGGTGTATCCGGGGCTATCGCTGTTGGTAGCGCCTCCACCTTGAATGATGTCGAGGTTCACGTCGGTGCGGAAGATAAACGACGTGTCGTAGTACTTGTAGCGAGACAAGGTGACGAAGTTGTTCACCGTGTTCGGTGTCTTCTTTGTGTCGAGCGCGACTTCAATCAATCCTTGATTGGTTTCGAAAAGCGCGGTGTATGACTTGGCGGGGTCGATACACATGGTGGGCGCTTGTTCGAAGGTTGTGACGCGGGCTTCGGTGCCATCGGCCTTCGGGCACGGGGTTTTGCCTGTGATTGCCTTACCCGGAAGTGTCGCGTCAGTTTCGGCACTGAGGGGATCGGTCACGAGTGCTGCGGGGGTCGAATCTTTCATGACGAAATTCGAGATGAGGAAAAGGGCCAAGATGATGGCCGGAATACCTAATCCGAATAGAAGCCCACGATTGCGGACTTTGGTGAATTTTTGCTTGCGGATGCGCTCTTGACGGGCGCGATCACGGTTTGCCTTTTGACGAGCTCTTTTATCTGTTCCCACGAAGTCTGAAGGTTAGTGCTCGACAGATAACCTTTGAAAGCGGTGGCACTAATTGTTCAAAAATATGGCGGCACGTCCGTGGCAGACCCGGACCGCATCAAGTCCGTGGCAGACCATGTGGCCTTTACCCAGCGGCATGGCAATCAGGTCGTCGTTGTGGTCTCTGCCATGGGGAAAACCACCGACAATCTTCTTTCTCTCGCAAATCAGGTCTCAGGGGTTCATCCGGGCCGTGAAATGGACATGTTGCTCACCACGGGTGAGCGCATCTCTGCCTCTCTGCTCTGTATGGCCCTTGCGGGTATTGGAGTAGAGGCTGTAAGCCTCACTGGTTCTCAGGCCGGGATCATCACCGACACCGTGCATACCAAGGCCAAAATTGCCGAAATCAAGGGTGACCGCGTGCGCGCAGCCTTGGCCGAAGGAAAAGTAGTCGTCGTGGCCGGATTCCAGGGCGTTTCGACAGACAGTGAGATCACCACCCTTGGTCGTGGCGGAAGCGATACCACCGCTGTTGCTTTGGCCGCGGCCCTCGATGCCGACGTATGTGAGATCTACACCGATGTCACCGGCGTCTTTACTGCCGACCCACGCATTGTTCCGCAAGCGCGCAAATTAGTGCACTTACAGTTTGAAGAGATGCTCGAAATGGCGGGCGTTGGTAGCAAGGTCCTTGCACTGCGTTCAGTCGAATTTGCTCGTAACCACAATGTTCCTATTCATGTTCGTTCCAGTTTCACGTGGGAACACGGCACATGGGTCAGCGATCAACCATCACAAGGAGATACCTCCATGGAAGAACCAATTATTTCTGGTGTCGTTCACGATGCCAGCGAATCGAAAGTCACCGTTGTTGGTGTGCCCGATCGCCCCGGTATTTCTGCTGCATTGTTTGAAAGTCTTGCTAACGCAAACATCAACGTCGACATGATTGTTCAGAACACATCGAAAGATGGTCTCACCGATATCTCTTTCACCATGCCAAAAGCTGATCTCAAAGTGGCCGAAGACATCGTGTCGCGTGTTGCAACTGAAATCGGTGCATCGGGTGTTACCCATGACTCTGAAATTGCAAAAGTGTCGCTTGTTGGTGCTGGCATGAAGACCAGCCCAGGTATCGCAGCAAAGATGTTCCGTGTGCTTGCCGATAACAACATCAACATCCACATGATCTCAACAAGCACTATTCGTGTGTCTGTTGTTGTGTCTTCTCACGACATGGAATCAGCTGTTCGTTCATTGCATACGGCCTTTGGTCTCGATTCGGGTTCTGCCTATTCGGCACCATTGCCCGAACGCAAGTAACCAGCCTGCAATACTCTTTACATGACCGGACGCCGTCGACAACTGATTCCGTGGCGTGCCGCAGGTACCCGCGCCGAGATGAGGCGCAACGCCGACGAAGTAGTTCGCGACACGGGATGGGTCTTTAACAACCAAACGGGAGCCACTCTCACACTCGATGAGTTTGTAACCACAGGTGACATCGAAGTTGATATCTATCTCGACCGATTGGGTTGGGCCGGCTTTGCAGAAAACTCCTCGGTACTTGAAATTGGTTCAGGCATTGGCCGTATGACATCTGCGCTCTCACGCAAATTCGCAAGCACTATCGCTACCGATGTTGATGCAGCATTTCTAGAACGGTGCCGCGAAACCGTGTCACGCTTTGGCCGCATTGGTTCTTTGCGCACCGTGCATATTGCCGATGGAAGCTCTATCAATGTGTCTGACAATTCTGTCGATGCCGTGTTTTCGTACATCACCTTGCAACATTGCAAAGCAAGCGACGCATTACGTCTCACCAGTGAAGCGTTTCGCGTTGTAAAACCAGGCGGCCACATCGCGCTCAACTACCGCACATGGGTGGGTGCCGACAGCTTGCTTGTACCTGCAGGCATTGTGATGCGTCGATTGTGGAATGTGCCTGTCATTGGTGCCCGTTTATCGCAGTGGCGTTGGTCTACTCGTCTTGGATGGCAGGCAAATCGCCTCGACCCTCGCCGAGTGCTAGCCCTGCTCGAGGCATCGAAGATCGAAATCGACGAATTGGTGATTTTGCACCACCCAGGCAGACCTCAGCGCAATGTGGAATACATGGGTAAGCCCGTTATTCAGCGCGATCTCGACGTGGCCAACAAAAGTCATTGGTGGCTCGTCGCTCGCTGCCGTTAACCTCAAGACCCATGCGAGTCGGAGTAGTCGGAGCAACAGGTCAAGTAGGCAGCGTCATGCGCACGCTGTTGGCGGAACGCAATTTCCCCATCACTGAATTACGGTTTTTTGCCTCTTCTCGTTCAGCAGGCACCACGCTTCCGTGGGCGGGTGGCCACATCACGGTCGAAGATGCAGCAATCGCTGATCCCACTGGTCTCGACATTGCGCTGTTCTCTTCTGGTGCTACTTCATCGCGCGAACTTGCTCCCAAGTTTGCTGCTGCTGGTGTGATCGTTATCGATAACTCAAGTGCGTTTCGTATGGATAACGAAGTTCCGCTCATTGTGAGTGAAGTGAATGGTCATCTTGTGCGCAGTACTCCAAAAGGAATTATTGCTAATCCCAACTGCACCACCATGGCTGCAATGCCAGTGCTCAAGCCGTTGCACGATGAAGCCGGACTCATCAAACTGATTGTTAGTACATATCAAGCAGTGAGCGGTGGCGGACTTGCAGGTGTTGACGAACTCGATTCACAAGCACGGGCTATGTACGACAAAGCAGCAGGGCTTACTTTTGATGGCAATGCTGTGGTGTCGCCAGAGCCAAAGAAATTTGCTCGCACAATTGCGTACAACGTGTTGCCCTATGCCGGATCTTTGGTGGACGATGGTTCAGGTGAAACCGATGAAGAAAAGAAATTGCGCAATGAGAGCCGCAAGATTCTTGATATCCCCGAACTTTTAGTGTCGGGTACATGCGTGCGTGTTCCTGTTTTCACTGGTCACTCCATGTCAATCAACGTTGAGTTTTCTCGTCCAATTACTGCTGCGCGCGCCAATGAACTGTTAGCAAACACGCCTGGTGTCGAACTTGTCGATATTCCTACGCCACTACTTGCTGCAGGGAAAGACCCAAGCTTTGTTGGCCGAGTGCGTCAAGATTCCACTGTTGCCGATAATCGCGGACTTGCATTGTTCTTGTCGAATGACAACTTGCGTAAAGGTGCAGCACTCAATGCTGTACAAATCGCCGAACTACTAATTCCCTAAAGGAATTTAATTGCTGCCACACCGGCAGAGACAATGAGCGCAACTATTGTCAGCATTGTGGTGACTGACCATTTCATTTGAGTAACCATTGCATCTGCAATTGAGGCATCAATTGCTGTGAGTATGTGTGATTCGAGACTATTGAATCGGTGGTCAATCGTGTCGAATCGAATATCAACCAAAGCAAATTTGTGATTCGTTTCCAGTTGAAGTTGATTCAGAGCATTCTGGTGTTTGACATCAAACGCATCGAGTTTTGTCTCTAAAGATTGCAACCGAGTATCGATTCGTGTGTCCACCACATTGAGGCGGCTTTCGACATCCATTCCAATGATCTCCCGAAGTGCGTCTAAATCGAACTGCTCTGATTCAGTAATTGCCACTGTACATTCCTTCTGCTTTTTCCCTAATGACAATGTGTGCCACAAAAGCGTCGGAGAGGAAAGGAATTTAGGCGAGGGTTTCGACAGGCGACTCGTCGGTTGCTTCAGCGGTAATTTCCGTGACGACTTCTTCAGCAACTTCTTCTGGGGGAACGGGAATGCCTTCGGCATAGCAACCACCGCCTGCAATGGCAGTAACGGCTTTGCGCAATCGCAATGCATCGAGTGGCTTAATGATCCAACCATCGGCGCCACTACGACGTGCCATGTGAACATCGGCCGTGCGATCGAGAAGCATGAGGACGGGAATGTGAGGCAATGCACCGCTTGAGTAATCGAGACGAAGGTCCATGGTGATGGCCATGCCGCCCATACTTCCCACTTGCAGATCGAGAATGGCGATATCGGGTGTGCGTTCGGCCACGGCAGGCGCGACAAGGCGACCGTTGGTCACTACTTGGATTGTGGTGGAGGGCGAGCCAAGAGCAGCTTGCACCTCGTCGAGGACCCATTGGGCGTCTGTGGCGATCAAAATATGCACGGTCTGACTTTACTGCCGAGATGGTGAGGCTGCGAGTTGTTCAGCGAGGGCGCGGATTGAAGCCATGTCGTGGATGTCGGTTGGCAATTCGGTTGCATGAGCGGTGGCCACCTGAGGGAAACGCCCTGTTGTGCGCTGAACGAATGATGCAATGGATGCATCCGCCGCATCGGCGTCTTCACATAGGCCTGCAATGAGGTCGTGCGCAAGGGCAAGATCGCCAGAGGTTGCGGCTGCTGCGGCTTGTTCTTCGGTTGCTGTGAGAGTTCCGAAGCGAGGTGGCATGCGATTAGCCACGATGAGTTGCAAAGAAATTCCTAGTCGAGATAGCTCGGATACGAAATGATCGGCTTCGGTCAGTGCATCGGCTGACGGTGCAGTGACAATTACAAAGTTGCTTGCATCACTGCGCAGTGCTTTTGCCACGATTAGTGCACGTCGAGAAAATTCTGCTTCCATTCCGTCGAAGACTTTGAGAAACGATGCAGCACCGGTGAGTGCATCGCCACCGACCACCATAGAGATGGCTTTGAGCACCGGCTGCATAGCGGCATTGGCGAAACGTAATCCACCGCGGCTTGGTGCCACCAGAAATTTCACAATGGGGTGGCGTAAGAATCGGGCGAGACGTTCTGGTGATTCAAGAAAGTCGAGCGCGTTACGTGATGGAGGAGTGTCGACAATGACCAAGTCGAATCGTGGATCATTGTGCAAACTATGCAAACGTTCAGCCGCCATGTAATCGCGAGTGCCTGACAAGCTGCGCGACAAGCTTCGATAGAACGAGTTGTTCATCACTTCAGCAGTGCGTTCCTCGCTTGGTGAAGTATCACGTACCAATGAGTCAAAGGTTTCTTGCACATCGAGCATGGTGACCCACAGTTCACCCGATGCATCGAGCGGAACACGCTGTAATTCATTACCTTTTCCTTCACCAAGACCAATGGCATCGGCAAGGCGACGGGCAGGGTCGATGGTAATAACAACAACGCGACGACCCTTAAGAGCTGCTTCGAGACCAAGTGCTGCAGCAACACTTGTTTTTCCTACGCCACCAGTTCCACACGTGACGATGATTTTCGCACTCTGACATATCTCGATGATTCGTTGTTCGCTCATGGCATTGCCTTTATTGCTTCTTCTAAATCTTCTGCAAGTGCAACGACAAGTTCTTCGCCTGTTAGACGATGTCGCTTGGTAACAAGTTGCGGAAGTTCGAGCGAATCGGACAACACTCCGAGAGCATCTGTTTGGGCAACACCGCGTTGTGCGAGGTATTGCAGTGCATCGCGCGAATTGGGACTGAGTGATGTTGTATCAATGGTGGGAACAAGAACTTCGTATTTATTCACCACAATGGGGGCAAGTGCGACGCCGGCTTGATCGCGTAATTCTTCTGCTGCTTCACAGGTTTCAGTGACGGGGGTAATGGCAGGGGTGGTCACCAACATCACTTTGCATCGGGTGCCATCGGCGAACATGGCGATTACTTCATCTGCTTGAGAACTGATGGGGCCATTGCCAATCGCTCGCTTCAATTGAGCAGGTGCCCTCACCAGATCGAGGGCGTGACCCGCGGCCGGACCATCGACAATGATCACATCGGCTCGCAATTCCTGTTCGAAGGCTTTGATGCGCCCGAGGACCAAAAGGTCATCGAGGCCAGGGGCCGTGGTAGCCACCAATTCCATGATTCCCGACTTGGCCAATTGGCGGGATAACAGCCCCAAACCCTTGGTGGCTAGGTAATCGGCGAGGGCGCGACCAGGGCTAACCGTGATCTGTTCCAGCAAATCATGGGGCGGGATGGGGGTCGACGGCGCGTCGAGGGACACCAAGAGCGTGCGCATTCCGGAGCGGGCAGACAGGTAGGCAAGGGAGGTCGCTAGGGTCGATTTCCCTACGCCGCCTTTCCCAGCAACAATAAGGACACGCTGTGCCGTGAAAAAGTGGTGTGGTTCCATAAAGAAGGAGAGACCATTGAGGGTAGGCGCAAAAAGACGCATCGTGTGCGGAATGGCATTAGTTATTGCCGGTCCAGCTCTGAGCTTGTTCTCAGGCCACGGAGCGAGTGCTGCAGATAACTCCACAAAGCTTGCTCCCGTCGACGTAGTCGAGGTGAGTGGCTTGGTCGACTCCATCGTGGCCGACTCGATTGAAAAGGCCATTACTCGTTCGCAAGACAACGGTGCTCAAGCAGTGGTACTTCAGGTCAATACAAAAGGCGCTGTTGTTGGCCGCGAGCGCATGGCTGAAGTGTTGGAAGCAATTGCTGCTTCAAAAATTCCCGTTGCGATTTGGGTTGGCCCGAGTGGTTCGCGTGCCTATGGACTGCCAGCACAAATGTTGGCCGTTGCCGACGTCACGGCCATGGCACCTGGCGCTCGTGTTGGACGCACCGGAACCATGTTGAGCATTGATGGGAAGCAATTGTCATTCGGTATGGCCGATGACGCATTGCATTCGGGTTCACTTGGTTTCCTCGATGCTCGTGACCAGCAAGTGTTGAAGAATTCAACTGATGATCGCGGAGTGCCTGTATTACGCAACATGTTGTACGCACTCGACGGCGTTTCCGTTCGTGGCGTTACTCTCGACACAGTGTCAGATGTACTTGATGCAAAAGGTCAAGTCACACGTGAAGCAACTACGGTTCGGTTTTTCAAGTTAGGTCTCGTGCCTCGTTTGCTGCACACTGTGGCAAGCCCTCCGTCTGCGTACTTGTTGTTCACCATCGGTATTGCACTATTGATTTTTGAATTCTTTACTGCCGGAATTGGTATTGGTGCATTTGTCGGTGCAGTGTGTCTCATTCTTGGATGTATGGGAATGGGTGCATTACCAATGAGCGGTATCGGCATAGGAATTTTTCTCGCCGCGTTCGTTGCCTTTGCAGTTGATGTTCAAGTAGGCGTACCGCGTTTATGGACCGGTGTGGGCCTAGCGCTGTATGTGATTGCTTCGTTCACCATGTTCCGCTCTGTCGATGGTCTATCTATGCGGCCAGGCTGGTTTGCACTTTTGGTGTGCATCACGAGCGTCGCACTTACGTATGTAGTGGGTATGCCGTCCATGGTGCGAACACGTTTTGCGACGCCCACCATTGGCCGTGACAACCTTGTCGGCACTACTGGTGTTGCTGTTGGTGACGTGAATCCTGAAGGAATTGTTTT
>WLEX01000229.1 GCA_009704065.1 Actinomycetota bacterium | reverse complement strand
TTCATAGTTCGCTGGTGTCATGACACGCCACTGCGAAATGCTGTCGAGAAAATCAGGTTGTACGAGAGTTCCGAATTGTCGGAGCCATCTCTCTGGTTCTTCGCGCGATTCCCATCCGTCTGTAAAGGAGTATGGGGTGTACAACGCTTCGAGGCTAAAAACATGAGTTCCATGTGGAGAAATGGTCTTGTCTGAAATAGATGGGCTGTTGGCGAGCAGTGCCATTCGAGGCATAGTACGTCCTTCGCTCATCAACTGTGATCCTCGGTGTAACTCGGCAAGAGATGGGCTGATGATGGTGGTCGATCCCACTGCGTTGCCTGCAAGTTCTTTATCGACTAGTCCGGACAGGATCGGTGCAGTTGTAGCAACAGCATCGATCTTGCTTTCGTATCCTTCTGACACTGGCTCGTTGCGCCACCGTTCGACCAAAGAGTTGGCACGAGCAGGTGGATTCTTGAGCCATTGCACGAAAGTCTTTCGTGGATCACAGGCCGACACGACAATTCGTGCTGTGACTGTGGCACCGTCGCTTGTTTGCACGGCACTGACGCGTTGTCCTTCGCACACAATTCCCATAACGCGAGTATTCGTGCGTAGCAACCCACCGTATGAAAGAAAAGCCTTCTTTAAACTCTCGGGCAATTGACCAGAGCCACCTTCAGGTCGACCAAGATTCGCAACATGTCGTAATGCGAACGCAATAGCTCCGAGTCCTGTGCCGGGTGTTTCGGGTGATATTCCCCACACCACGGGTCCCTCGACCATTGCTGGGCCAATGATTGCCTCATTGTCGAAGAACTGTCTCATGACATCGGCTGCGGACATGCGACTCATTTTCAGCATGGAAGCAACGCCTTTTCCGCCTCGCTTCACAACTGCACTGATTAACGATCCGCGACTTGGCGGTTGTGCAGCGGCATCGAGAATTAATTTGGCAACGGGGATTGCTGTAGCTGCAAATTGTCGATAACCATCGACAGAGTCAGGATGGACTTGAGCCAATGAATCGAGGGTTTTGTCGACATCGTGCCACAAGGGCCACATTTTTCCCGTGGTCCAATCGCCATTGATTTGAGGAGGTTCGATATTGAGGTAGTTCAGCCCAAACGAGGCGAGATTCAATTCTTCGGCGACGGGAGTGGTTCGAAAGGTGAGATGGTCGCAGTTACAAATATTGACAACAGACCCAGCGAAAGTCTCACTCGCAGCGGTTCCGCCAACGTCGTTCCTAGCTTCGATGAGAAGTGTGGAGTACCCGTTCTTTGCGAGGTAAGCAGCTGTGACCAATCCGTTGTGTCCAGCACCTATGACGATTGCGTCGAAATCAGTAGAAGCTCGCTTTGTCATGTACTCCATTCAACCACTCAGATAGGTTGTGTGAATGGCTTCTTCACGTCTTCTTGGCGATCTTCGTGCCCCTGAACTTCCGTCTGCTTTGCACAAGGATTCCATCATTGTTTTACCTCTAGGAGCGATTGAACAGCATGGCCCGCATCTGCCATTGAACACGGATTTCGTGGTGGCAGATGCCGTTGCCGGTAGTGCTGTCCGCGCTGTGGGTGAAGAGACAAGTTCGTGGTTGCTGCCTACGTTGCCCTTCACTAAATCAAATGAACACGCCTGGGCGGGCGGAACAATGTGGCTGTCTGCACCAACCATGATGGCCGTGCTCGACGACATCGGTCGAAGTGTTGCTGCTACTAACGCACGCAAGGTGCTCTTTGTGAATGGACACGGTGGCAATAGTGCTCTCGTTGCAATGATGAATAGAGAATTGCGATTGAAATACGGTTTGCAGACATTCCTTGCTCATCCACATATGCCTGCCGACCAAGGTGGGTCATCTGCGGAATCGGAGTTAGGGATGGGTGTGCATGGCGGTATGGACGAAACTTCCGTCATGTTGCATCTGCGTCCCGATCTAGTCGACATGTCGCTCGCGGTCCGACGCGTGCCTGAGGGGCTTGCTAAGAATGAGCAAGTTCGTTTTGGTGGTCGCGTGGCTTTTGGTTGGTTGTCGAATGACTTCTTTCCGGAGGGCCATATCGGAGACCCAACAGGCGCAAATGCCGACATTGGTAAAGCAATGATTGACGGTGCTGTCGACACTCTTGGAAATGCGTTGCGAGAGATATCGCGATTCGACTTTGGTCGTTAAATAGAAAAAGGGGAGGAGCCAATGGCCCCTCCCCAATATTCTGAGTTTTTCTAGCCGAGCTTGATGCTTGGGTCGATGTACTTATTGGTCACGATGTCTTCTGCCATGAGGCCATCTTTTACTACTGCACCGGTTGCGGTGAACACTGGTGCGGCAACCTTGATGAAATCGGTGACGCGCTGTTCATCGAATGATCCAAGAGTTCCGTCAGGACTGTTGGCGATCAATTTGTCTGACTGCATCTTTGCAACAGCAGCTGTTGCCTGACCTGCGTCATACACCCAACCGTTGTTGTATTGATTCACAGCATCAAGGATGACGGCGTTGGCGGTGTCTGCTGATGCGAGGTAATCAACGGCTGCTTGCTGAATAACGGGTACGAGTGCTTTGAGGCAGGAGTCGTACTTCGTAATGTTCGTAGGAGTCGCACCAAGTGACTGCGCATATGCGGTCCAGCCTGCATCGTGTACGTACTGGTATGCCACTGGTTTCATCCAGTCCTTCAGAACTTTTTCGTAGAAGTACGGTTCAGCTGTTCCGAAGCCCTGTTGTGCATCTTTGCCACCTGCAGCGATGAAAGAAGCAGGTGCACCGTCGTAGGTGTCATCAACTTGCTTCTTATCAAGAATGTTGGTGCTCGTGAAGTAGTCCATGTAAGCAGCTCCACCGAAGTAGCGCACTTTCACGCCTGGCTCTTTGAGATCGCCAATGACTTTCACATCGGGATACGTAGCAGGGTCCCACATGATGATTTGTGGGTTGATATTGAACGGTGCAACAACAGCCTGTGTGGGGAAGTCGGTGGAGTGTGCCACTGCTTCGTCTGTGCTGGTGAAACCAAGAAGAATGCTTGGATCCTTGTACAGCTCTGCTGTTAC
>WLEX01000228.1 GCA_009704065.1 Actinomycetota bacterium | reverse complement strand
GTTCTGTCCTTCTTTACCAATTGCTAAAGACAACTGGAAGTCGGGAACGATGACATCGGCTTGTGTTGAGTCTTCCGACAAACGCACTTCGGTGACCTTTGCAGGCGAGAGTGCCTTTGACACGAAGTCGTGCAGATCTTCCGAGTACGACACGATGTCGATTTTCTCTCCACGAAGTTCGTTCACAACCATGCGCACGCGTCCACCACGTGCACCTACACAGGCGCCCACTGGGTCGACGTTCGGATCGTTTGAGAACACAGCAATCTTTGTGCGGTGGCCTGGCTCACGAGCACATGACTTGATTTCGACAACGCCGTCTGCAATTTCAGGCACTTCAAGTTCGAACAAGCGCTTGATAAGACCTGGGTGCGTACGGCTCACCACAATTTGTGGGCCTTTTGCGGTCTTACGCACTTCAACGATGTATGCCTTGAGGCGTGCTGCAGGCTCTGGGCGTTCGTAGGGAACTTGCTCCGCTTGAGGAAGAAGTGCTTCTACCTTGCCGAGATCGAGCAATGCATAGCGACCATCTGATTGCTGGATAATTCCAGTAACAAGATCGCCTTCGCGGTTTGCGTACTCTTCGAACTTGCGATCGCGTTCTACTTCGCGGATGCGCTGACTCATGACTTGCTTGAATGTGGCTGCAGCGATGCGACCGAGTTCGTGCTTGTTTGGTGTGTCGTCACGTTCGTTCACCCAGTTGCCGTCTTCATCGACGTCGTAGGCGGTGAAGGTCATGTCGAGGTTCTCGGGGTTGACTTCAACGATCACCTCGTCGGCAGCGTTGGGACGCTTCTTGTATGCGGTTGCGAGTGCTTCCACTAGTACCTGCAGCAAAGCGTCGACACTGATGCCGTGGTGCTCTGCAAGCATGCGTACTGCGTCGGACATATCTAGGTTGCTCATTGCGCGTTGACCTCCTGATGATCGGTTGATGCAGAATTTTCAGATTCTTTGCGCTTTGCTGCGCGAGCTTCTGGAGAATTGGGCTTGGGCTGTGATTCCCATACGAACACTGTCTTTGCCTTGTCGATAAGAGACAATGGCACTTCAACAATGTCGGAAGAATTTTCGAGGCGAACACTTGCCGTGGTGGAGGTTGCTCCGACCAGGGTGCCAGCCATACGGCGGCGACCTTCGTGCTCGGCTACCAAACGAATAGTGACGTTCTTACCCACTTCACGCTGGAAGTGGTGAGGCGTGCGCAAAGTGCGCTCGAGGCCGGGACTAGTGATTTCGAGAGTGAAACGACCAGGGACCACATCGTCGTGTTCGAGTTCGCGGCCAAGGAGGCGCGTAACGAGAGAGATTTGATCGACATCGACGCCGGACTCTTGCCCAGCAGGGGTATCGACAGTGACGCGCAAGATGCCGCCAGCGAATTCGAGATCGTAGAGCTCGAGGGAAAGGTCGGAAAGGATGGGCGAGACCATGGCGGTAACTGCTTCTACGACATTGATCGACATATGACTCACCTCCCGCCAAAAACTTGGCTCTAACAGAACAAAAGGCACGGGGGTAAGCCCGTGCCTCAGGTTCACCGAACTTCAAAGGACGACAGCAATCCTAGCCAAGCAAAGTAAGGTTTCGCTCCGATGCTTCGTCTCTCTAATGCCTTTATCCGAACCCTGCGTGATGACCCCTCAGACGCAGAGGTCCCTAGCCACCGTCTCCTTGTGCGGGCTGGCTATATCCGTCGCGCCGCCCCCGGTGGCTACACCTGGCTCCCCCTTGGCTGGCGGGTTCTTCGCAAGGTCGAAGCCATCGTGCGAGAAGAGATGGATGCCATCGCCCAAGAGGTGCATTTCCCTGCCATGCTCCCCCGCGATATCTACGACCTCACCGGACGCTGGGATGAATACGGCGACAACCTGTTTCGCTTGAAAGACCGCAAGGGTGCCGACTACTTGCTCGGGCCGACCCATGAAGAGATGTTCACCCTTCTCGTGAAAGATCTGTACTCGAGCTACAAAGACCTCCCTGTTTCGCTCTACCAAATTCAAACGAAGTACCGCGACGAGGCTCGCCCCCGTGCTGGCTTGCTTCGTGGTCGTGAGTTCCTCATGAAGGACAGTTACTCCTTCGACATCGACGATGCGGGACTAGCTACAAGCTATGCAGCCCACCGCGACGCATACGAACGCATATTCCAGCGCTTGCAGTTGCCCTACGTCATTGTGAAAGCAATGAGCGGTGCCATGGGTGGTTCTATGAGCGAAGAGTTTCTTGCCCCTATCGAAGTGGGTGAAGACACGTTTGTGCGTTGCACCTCGTGCGATTACTCGGCCAACACCGAAGCAGTCACCACCGGCGCCCTTGTTCCCGACACCAACACCTACGACGCATCCACTGCGGTCACCACCCCCTCGTGTCCCACCATCGCATCACTCGTTGATTTCTTGAATGCAAATCATGCACGCACCGATCGCCCATGGGCAGCGAGCGACACTTTGAAAAACGTGGTGCTTCAATTGCGTCAACCAGACGGCAGTACCGACACATTGGTGATTGGTGTACCAGGTGACCGCGAAGTCGATTTGAAGCGCATTGAAGCGCAAGTGTCTCCTGCTGAAGTGGAACCCCTCGACGATGCAGGCTTTGCCAAACACCCCGGACTGATTCGCGGATATATCGGACCACAAGTTCTTGGCAGCACCAGCACAACTGGTGTTCGGTATTTGCTCGACCCTTCTGTTGTGATGGGCAGTGCATGGGTGACAGGAGCAAATGCAAAAGACACCCACGTGCTCAATCTTGTACATGGTCGTGACTTCACTGCAGACGGCACGATTGAAGCAGTAGAAGTTGCTGCAGGTGATCCGTGCCCTTCATGTGGACGCGCTCTAGAAATTGCGCGCGGCATCGAAATTGGTCACGTGTTCCAGTTGGGTCGTAAATATGCCGACAAATTGGGACTCACTGTGCTCGACCAAAACGGTAAGCAAGTAGTAGTCACCATGGGCTCATATGGCATTGGCGTCTCGCGCGCCGTTGCTTCCATTGCCGAAGTGTTCCACGATCAACTCGGTCTTACGTGGCCACGCGC
>WLEX01000227.1 GCA_009704065.1 Actinomycetota bacterium | reverse complement strand
CCTGCCCGTGTGGCACAAGCAGCTTTCTTTGATCTCGACCGCACCATTTTGTCGGGTGCATCAGCACATGTGGTGAGTCGCGTATTGCGTGAGACCGGTGTTGTCACTCGCTCTATTCCAGGCGAGTCATTGTTGTACCAAATATTTGAAACATTCGGGGAAAATTTGCCGTCGATGGTTCTTGGACGACAAGCAGTTGTAGCGATGCGTGGTCATGCACAACATGAAGTGCGTGCAGCAGCACAAGCAGCAGCACCTGATCTTGTTGCCATGGTGCAGCCCTACGCACAAAAAGTGATGGACCAACATCGTGAGGCGGGAAGAAAAGTGGTGTTGGCGACAACAACTCCACGTGATCTCATTGAACCCTTTGCCGAACTTATGGGTTTCGACGCAGTGATTGCCACTTCGTACGGAGTTGATGTTGATGGTTTATATACGGGGGAACTGGAAGGCTCGTACGTGTGGTCTCGTGGCAAACGTGATGCGGTACGTCATTGGTCTGGTGAAAACGATGTTGATTTATCAGAGTCGTATGCATATAGCGACAGTGTGTTCGATGAACCACTGCTCGCATCTGTTGGCTTCCCACATTGTGTGAATCCCGACTGGCGTTTGCGGCTCATGGCAGCTGCGCGTCGTTGGCCCGTGATGAATCTCGATGTACCGAGTGGCGTTGCCAAGATCCCAGTTGTCGGGCTTGAAGCACAACAGGTGCTGATGAAGTTTGCACGGCCTGAAGCATTCCCCTATGCACGTTTCAGTATTAGTGGTACTGAAAACATTCCAAAGAACAGCGCAGCAATTTTGTGCGGTAACCACCGTAGCTATTTCGATATCGCAGCGATTTCTCTTGCAGTCGCAAAAACAGGTCGGGCTGTGCGCTTCCTTGGCAAGAAAGAAGTATTTGATGCTCCGGTCATCGGGCCCATTGCTGCTGCACTGGGTGGTATTCGCGTTGAACGCGGAACGGGGAGCGACGAGCCATTGATTGCGGCTACAGAGTTGATTAAAGCCGGAGATCTTGTTGCACTAATGCCACAGGGAACTATTCCTCGTGGACGAGCCTTCTTCGATCCCGTTTTGAAAGGGCGTTGGGGTGCTGCCAAATTGGCTGCTGCAACGAAGGCTCCCGTTATTCCGATTGGAATTTGGGGAACAGAGAAGGTATGGCCACGCAATGCCAAATTGCCGAACATCACGAATGTCACGTCGCCACCTGAAGTCATCATTGTGGTGGGTCATCCAGTGCATCTTGAATACACGGATCCCGATGCAGACACCGAAGCAATTATGAAGGCAATCAGTGCCTTGTTGCCGCCTGAAGGTCGTGAGTATTACGAACCAACTGATGACGAATTACGAAGGTCGTTTCCGTCGAATTACGTGGGTGACCCGAACGCCGAAGATGATCGACGTCCGGGAACCGACTAATTATTTTTGCGCCGCTACTTTTGCCCGCACAATGTTCAATGCTGAACCAGCTTTGAACCATTCGACTTGCTCAGGGCTAAAGGTGTGCTTTGCTTCAAACTCAACAGTGGAACCGTCAGCTTTTGTAATTGAGCACTTCACCAACTGATCAGGAACTGGTGGCAAGTTGTGCACGTTGATGCGATCTGTTTCTTCGATGAGATCGTAAGTCTTTGGATCGGCAAACGTGAGTGGAACGAGGCCTTGCTTCTTCAAGTTTGTTTCGTGAATACGAGCAAATGAGCGCGCGAAGATAACCACTCCACCACGGAAGCGTGGTTCCATTGCTGCATGCTCACGAGATGAGCCTTCGCCGTAGTTCTGGTCACCAATCGCACACCACTGCACGCCTGATTCGCCATAATGCTTTGCGATGTCGGGATAACTGCGACGTGATCCATCGAGTGTGTCGAGGCCGACACCTACTTCGCCACCAAATGCATTGACTGCACCAATAAACAGGTTGCCCGAAATGTTCTCGAGGTGACCGCGATAGGTGAGCCACTTACCAGCAGCTGAAATATGGTCGGTGGTGCACTTTCCTTGTGCCTTCATGAGTACTGGCAAACCGATGTAATCGTTTCCGTTCCATGCACCAAATGGTTGTAGCAACTGCAAGCGATCAGACGTAGGGCTCACTGCGACCGACACGCCACTGCCATCGGCTGGCGGTGCAGTAAAAGTGTCAACGCCTGGGTCGTATCCGTTTGCTGGAAGAATGTCGCCGCGAGGTGCATCGAGTTTTACTTCTGTGCCATCGGCAGCGGTGATGGTGTCGACGCTCGGATCGAAATCGAGACGGCCTGACAATGCAATTGCCATCACGGTGTCGGGGCTAGTAACAAAAGACAGTGTGTTTGCAGAACCATCGGCACGCTTCGGGAAGTTGCGGTTAAACGAGTTCACAATGCTGTTTGGCTTTGCTGTCTTGTCGGCTGCACGTTCCCACTGGCCAATGCAAGGTCCACAAGCGTTGGCCAGAACTGTGGCGCCGATGGCTTCGAGATCTGCAAGGAGCCCATCTCGTTCTATGGTGGCGCGAATTTGTTCGCTTCCCGGTGAGATGAGAAGTTCCACCTTGGCTTTCAGGCCCTTTGCTGCAGCTTGGCGAGCAATGGATGCTGCACGGGTGATGTCTTCGTAGGAAGAGTTGGTGCACGAACCAATGAGGGTTGCGGATACTTCAAGTGGCCAATCGTTTTCACGAGCGGCTTTACCAACACCATTTGCACCAATTTTGTGTGCGCGATCGGGGGAGTGAGGGCCATTGATGAGTGGAGTAAGAGCGTCGAGGTTGATCTCTACAACTTGGTCGTATTGAGCACCATCGTCTGGACGAAGATCGGCAGCAACTTTGTCGGCTGCTGCAGCGATTTCGGTGCGGCCAGTAGCACGCAAGTAATCGCTCATGTTGCTGTCGTAACCAAAGACCGAACATGTGGCGCCGATTTCGGCACCCATGTTGCAGATGGTGGCTTTACCTGTTGCAGAAATGCTGTCGGCGCCAGGCCCGAAGTATTCAGCAATGGCTCCGGTGCCGCCTTCAACAGTGAGTTGACGAGCAACTTCCAAAATCACATCT
>WLEX01000226.1 GCA_009704065.1 Actinomycetota bacterium | reverse complement strand
TCATACGGTGTTCCGTGCAGTCGAAGGCATTGTTGCACCAAGCGAACCACCATTCGCTGGTGACGCCGCTTCTCCAGTCGAGTGACCACTACGCGATTCGTTCGTGCCGCTGCAGCAGTAGCTGCGTTAGTTCTCTTGTCATCGTGCCGCGTCGATTCGCGCGTGTCGTTACAAGTGCAACCAAATGGCACGGGCAAAATCAGTGTGATTGTCACTGCCGACAAAGCAATCGTTTCTAAAGCACCCAGCTTGAAAGCTGACATTCGTGTCGACGACGCGGTGAAGGCTGGATGGAAGGTTCAAGGGCCAAGCGACACCAAAGAAGGTGGGCTCACCATCACGTTGACTCACAGTTTTTCTGGTCCGGCTGAAGCCACTGCCCTACTCACCCAGGTGAACGGCACCCGTGGCCCATTGCACAATATGGTGCTGTCACGTTCGGGCAAAGACACGAACAGCACATGGAAATTGGCGGGACGGCTTGAAGTAAACGGTGGTCTCGAAGCGTTTGCCGACGATGCCACTCTTGCCCTGCTTGGCGGATCGCCCTACGCGGCAGAGATTTCAGCAGCTGGTCTCGATCTCGGTGATGCGGTGGGAATCAATTTCGATGCCACTCTGCCTGGCAAGGTCGATTCCACCACGGGTCAGCAAAAAGATGGTGTTATCTCGTGGCGAGTACCTATGGATGGCACCCCCACCGATGTTGCCACCAGCGTGACCAATGTCGATGTTGCCTCCAGTATTTCGCGCGTTGCACGAGTGCTGCTTCTCGGATTACTTGCATTGTGGGTCGCCGGTTCTCTCGTGCTCATTTTGATGGTGTTAAACGCTCGTAATAAACGCGCACGCACACCCCGCATATAAAGTCACGGTGTGGCAAAACTTCGTCTCGTTCATCGCTGTTCCGAATGTGGCGCATCATTTCCTAAGTGGTCTGGCCAATGCTCGGTTTGTAGTGCATGGAATTCATTAGTTGAAGATGTTGAGGGTCCCGAAGAATCGCGTGTCACTCTTGCCGCTGGTCTAGCGCTTGTTCCGCCGGGCGAGGCAACACCAATTGGTGATGTGAACCCCAACGAATCAGATCCTGTTTCTACGGGTATCGAAGAACTCGATCGTGTTCTCGGTGGAGGTCTTGTACCAGGGTCTGTCACGTTGCTGGGCGGTGAACCAGGTATTGGTAAGAGCACCTTGTTATTGCAGTTACTTGCTAACGCCACTGGCCCATCGTTGTATGTCACCGCCGAAGAAAGCGCACAGCAAGTTCGTTTGCGTGCCGATCGTTTAGGCGCAGTAAGCCCCAACCTGTGGTTGCTGCCCGAAATGTCATTACCCAACATCATCGCGGCAATCGACAAAATTGCACCGTCTCTTGTTGTTATCGACTCCATTCAAACTGTGGTCGATCCCGAACTTGGTTCATCACCTGGCTCTGTTGTGCAAGTACGTGGTTGTGCGCACCGTCTAGTACAAGAAGCAAAGCGCCGCAATATTTCTGTTGTGTTGGTGGGCCATGTCACCAAAGAAGGTGGGCTTGCTGGCCCGCGTGTTCTCGAACATGTTGTCGACACTGTGTTGTCATTCGAAGGCGAACGCCACAATGCATTGCGTCTTATGCGTGCAGCCAAACATCGTTTCGGCCCTACCAACGAACTCGGATTATTCGAAATGACCGAAGCTGGTCTCATTGGTGTTCCCGATGCCAGTCAACTATTTCTTACCGATCGTCGTACCGGTGTTCCGGGTTCTGTTGTTGTTCCTACTATCGAAGGGCAACGCCCGTTATTAGTAGAACTACAAGCACTCACCAATCAAGTCAGTGCATCGGTACCAGCGCGTCGTAGTGCGCAAGGTCTCGATCAGGGTCGCCTTTCTATGTTGCTCGCTGTTCTCGAACGTCGTGCACGCATCAGTCTTTCTGGCCACGAGGTGTACGCATCTGTTGTTGGTGGTGTGAAACTCACCGAGCCAGGAGTCGATCTTGGTTTGTGTTTGGCACTGGTATCAGCCGTATCAAACATTCCGCTTCCTGCAGACCTTGTGGTTATTGGCGAAGTTGGTCTTGCTGGTGAAGTACGCCAGGTAGGTCACTTGGCTCGTCGACTCAACGAAGCATCACGCCTTGGTTTTACGCAAGCCATTGTTCCGGCAAGCGCACCCGATATTTCCACTGGCTGCACCATTCGCCGTGCCAGCACCCTCAACGAAGCACTTGCTCTCGCTGGGTTTACCACTAACGGTTAATACGTAGCTCGCACGGGTAACACGTCGTAGCCCTCGAACTGTTGTATCCACTGCAGCCCTGGTTCACCCATCACAAATACGGTGGTTGCATACGCATCGGCCCACGTGAGGCTTGGCCCAGTAACAGTTACCGATAAGAATTCATTTGCGGCAGTTCCCGAGCGGGGATCCCAAATATGAGTTCCACGCTCCGACGTACCCGACGTAGCAATTGCACCATTCATTGCATCGACAGTTGCTACTAATTGTGATGCATCGCGCGGGTCAGCAATACCAATACTCCACGGAGTGTCGGCATCTAATCCTCCTCGCAATACAAAGTCTCCACCGACACCTAAGTACCAGTGAAGTAACCCGGCTTCGGTGAGCTTTTGTGCAGTACGTTCTGCAGCCCATCCTTTTACAAAGCCCGAAGGGTCTATTGCTGATTCTTTCGTGCTACGGCGAATAGAGAATGCACCGTTTGATGCTTGTTCTAACCATGCGCAAGCATCGAGTACTTCAATTACTTCTGCCGATGAATCGAGGTGATGCAGAGTACCGGCGTTAATACGACTGATTTCACTGGTATCGCGATACACCGAGAAAATTTCTTCGAGTCGCTCTAGTTCGATGCGCACATCATGTACCACGGCATTAAAATATTCAGAAGAAATTGCATCGTTCACATGCACGCTTGCAGTTGTTCCCATAATGGGAAACGCAGTGCGGAAAAGAGCTTGCATGATCTATTTCTTGTTATCGATTGCCGATTGCAGCGAGGTCTTATATGCGCCGCTTACTGCAGTTGCACCCGATACACCTTGAAT
>WLEX01000225.1 GCA_009704065.1 Actinomycetota bacterium | reverse complement strand
TCGACCACGCTCTCGCCTTCACCTGCTCGTATTGCTTTCATCAAGTCTTTTGTGTACGCGATTCCGAGAACGTCTTCATTGTCATCTTCGTCTTTGCGCATAATAGGCAGACGACTAACACCGTGTTCAAACGCCTCATCAAGTGCCGCATTAAGTGATTCGCCTGCATTGATACTCACTATGTCAGGACGAGGGCGCATAATCTCTCGCACCACCGTGTCGCCAAATTCAATAATTGATTCAATTAGCGCACGTTCTTCATGTTCGATAATTTCGTCGATGGCAGCGGCTTCAACGATTCCAAGAAATTCTTGCTCTCCGATAAAGGGACCCTGCTCAAGTCCTTTTCCTTTGACAACGATGTTTGTGAGCCCAATGAGCCCTTCAGAAATCTTTCGCAACGGCCAAAAACCAACAAGCAGAGAAGTCAATGGTGCAGTAGACAACGCTGCGCGATCGGAATGCAAGATGGCATAGGTTTTCGGAACTGCTTCAGCAAAAACGAAAAACACCACCACGTTGAGAGTGACACCAATCGCGACACCTGCTGCACCAAACAGCCGGCCCGCAACAACACCAGTAAGAGTTGCCTGCACCGTTTGACTCACATTCACGGCAAGAAGCAGAGGGTTAACCCACCGTTCCGGATGAGTCACCAAAACCAGCAGTGCTTGACCACCACGGGCGCCGGAGTCGGCCAAGGCTTGAGCCTTTGGCTTAGAAACCCGCGAGAGACCCATTTCGGCGATGGACAACACGATGAGAAAACCCAGCAACATCACAATGGTTGCCAACATCCACCAGTCGGCAGAGGTGGGGCTCGATGCAATCATTCGTCTTGTTCCTGTCTAAAACCACTGGGAACTGGTCCGTTCCAATGATGCTCCATCAAGATTGCCACCTCATGGGCTCTCATCTCTGTCTTTTCGTCTTCAAGATCATGGTCAAAGCCGAGCACATGCAAGATGCCATGAACCAACAGTAGGGCAATCTCGTCAGCAAAATTTCCTGCATGATCTTCACATTGCTTCATAGCAATCGCCGGACAAATCACGACATCTCCAAGCAAGGTCGGCACATCATCTGTGTCAAATGCTGGTCGCGACGGCCCACGACTCGGTGTGCCAGGACCTTGCGCTTCGTTGTACTCAGCAGTATCGAGCGGAAACGCAAGCACGTCCGTAGGGCCAATCTTGCCCATGTGCTCAGAATTCAATTCAGAGATGGTGGCTTCATCGACAAAGAAAACTGATAGTTCGCAAGCGCCTCGTACACCTTCGTGCATCAGAGCAGCTAACGCAAGTTTGCGGCATTCGTCGAGGGGAACAGAAATAACGCCTTGCTCATCAGAACAGAAGACTTCAGGAACTCCGTCTCCCCCAGAGCGACGCGACGCCTGAACCTTCGGACGAGAATCATTCATCTTTGCCAGCCTTGCGAGCAGATTGACGCTTATTCTCAGCATTCGTATAACGCTCATACGCAGACACGATGTCGGCAACAATTCGATGGCGCACCACATCGGAGCCGTCGAGATACACAAATCCGAGGTCGTCGATTTTTCCTAGCTTCTTTTCAAGGCCAACGAGTCCGCTGCGTCCATCGGGAACATCTATCTGAGAAACGTCACCCGTAACGACCACTTTGGAACCAAACCCGATACGAGTCAAAAACATCTTCATTTGTTCCGGCGTGGTGTTCTGCGCTTCATCGAGAATTATGAATGAGTTATTCAAAGTTCGACCACGCATAAACGCCAATGGCGCTACTTCTATGGTTTGGCGCTCAATCAGTTTCTGTGCTGCTTCCGGATCAACCATGTCGTACAACGCGTCATACAGCGGCCGCAAGTACGGATCAATCTTGGCCATTAAGTCACCAGGTAAAAATCCCAATCGCTCGCCAGCTTCCACCGCAGGCCTAGTGAGCACTATTCGCTGCACCTGTCGCGCGTGGAGCGCCTGTACGGCCATAGCTACTGCTAGCCAACTCTTTCCTGTTCCTGCAGGCCCGATGCCGAATGTGATGGTGTTTTGCCTAATTGCATCGACATACCTTTTTTGCCCTGCAGTCTTTGGTCGCACCATGCGACCACGTGCACCCTTCAAGATGTCATCAGTGAGCACAGTGCTTGGTCTTTGTTCGGCCCGCACCATAACGATGCTGCGATCCATCACTGATTGGTCGAGACGCTCTCCACGTTGTAACAACAAGACCATCTCTTCAAACAAACGGCCCACTTGATGGGCTCGCGGGCCGGAGCAACTAATTTCATTGCCCCGAACAGAAACCGCTACATCGGGAAATGCTTCCTCAACTCTGCGTAACAATTCATCTCGACCGCCCAAAAGCTCGGGCATCAGATGAGAACTAGGCACAACGACAGTCACGGAGGGGGCTGGCGTGCTCATGTGTCTACACACTATCTATAAGGTCAGAAAACAGCCGATTCCCTCGCCCATGACGCCATGCGTAGTACCGTCGGCTAGGTACATCAGGCGGTCGGACAGTGAAGAATTCAGTTTTCCATGGCGCGTAAAGCAACTTCTCTCTTCAGCTGGATTGTGGCCTTGGGCAGCATCGGAGCCAGCTTTGCCTACGGCATCGCCGGTCATCGGCTTTCCACCGAATCATTGTCTGTGGCCACACTGCTCTTTGTTATCGCAGCCCTCATTGGTGTAGCGATTCATAAGCCCACCTTTCCGGTAGCGCTTGCCGCATTTCTCCCCGTTTTTGTTCTTCTGGCGTCGCGATTCTCAGAGATCGGCGAAGAATCTACGAAGCCCACTACACGAACCGAGACTCTGTATCTCATCACGCAAATCGTGGTGGGCCTATGTGTGGTGTTGGTGTCGCGTCGCCAATTGATCGGCAACGCAGTCAACGTCCTGATCGACGGATTCATTATTGGTCTTGGAGCTTGGGTAGTGATGTGGGTCACCCTTGTTCAACCCCTCTCGGGTTTGTCCACATATACGTCTGTCACAACCACTTTGCATGGCGCCACTCTCGCTTGCACTGTCTTCGTACTGTTTCTCGTCACCACTTTGTTGTTTGCCGACACTGCACCCTC
>WLEX01000224.1 GCA_009704065.1 Actinomycetota bacterium | reverse complement strand
TGTCATGACGCCACCCTTTGTTTCAATACCAAGTGACAATGGTGTGACGTCGAGAAGAAGAACGTCTTTTACATCACCCTTCAGAACACCGGCTTGCACTGCTGCACCAATAGCTACAACTTCGTCGGGGTTTACCGACTTGTTTGGCTCTTTGCCGGTCATGGTGAATACAAGTTCTTGTACGGCTGGCATACGAGTAGAACCACCAACAAGGATGACGTGATCGATTTGGCTCTTAGTAAGACCTGCGTCCTTAATTGCCTGATCGAATGCCACGCGGCAACGCTCGACAAGATCGGCGGTCATTTCCTGGAACTTTGCGCGCTGCAGTGATTCGTCGAGGTGCAATGGACCTTCGGCGGTTGCGGTGATGAACGGCAAGTTGATTTGAGTCTGTTGTGTTTGCGACAGTTCGATCTTTGCTTTTTCAGCTGCTTCCTTGAGGCGCTGTACAGCCATACGGTCTTGTGAAAGATCGATGCCGTGTGCACCCTTGAACTGTTGTACCAACCAATCGATGATGCGCTGGTCCCAGTCGTCACCACCAAGGTGTGTGTCACCGTGTGTGCTCTTTACTTCGAATACACCGTCGCCAATTTCAAGAACGGACACGTCGAATGTTCCGCCACCAAGGTCGAATACCAAAATGGTTTCGTCTTGCGATGACTTATCGAGACCGTATGCAAGTGCTGCAGCAGTTGGCTCGTTGATGATGCGCAAAACGTTGAGACCAGCAATCGCGCCAGCTTCTTTTGTAGCGGTGCGCTGTGCATCGTCGAAATACGCAGGAACAGTAATAACTGCGTCGGTGACGGTGTCGCCAAGGTATGCCTCTGCGTCACGCTTCAACTTCATGAGTGTGCGTGCGCTGATTTCTTGTGGCGTGTAGTTCTTGCCATCGATATCTTCCGACTTCCACGCGGTACCCATTTCGCGCTTGATGCTGCGGAATGTGCGGTCGGGGTTCGTGATGGCCTGGCGCTTGGCCACTTCGCCAACGAGTACTTCGCCCGACTTCGAAAATGCGACGATGGAAGGAGTGGTGCGTGCACCTTCTGAGTTAGGGATGACGACTGGGTCACCCGCTTCGAGGACTGACACAACTGAGTTGGTAGTTCCGAGGTCGATTCCGACTGCTTTTGCCATTGGGGGGCTCCTTCAAGTGAAGAGGTATTGGGATTAGCAGTCATGCTAGGGGACTGCTAATCGTGATGACAACCTACGCATAAGAAAAGTTGATACATACCGACTCAAGTTTGCGGAAGGTCTTTCGGCGTTTAGTCTGAACCTATGGGTTCCCCCACCAACTCTTCTGCCGCACCTCTTGTTCTTGCCATTCTCGATGGCGTCGGCCTCGAAGGCCAAACAGCCGATAACGCGGTCACCTTGGCCCGAGCCCCATTTCTCCATGCCGCCATTGCCGGCCATGTGGGCAACTCCCCCGTGATCTCGCTTCCCATTCGTGCCCACGGAGTGGCAGTGGGCCTTCCATCTGATGCCGACATGGGTAACTCTGAAGTGGGCCACAACATCATGGGAGCGGGTCGCATCTTCGACCAGGGCGCCAAACAAGTGGAAGAAGCATTTCGTACAGGCGATATCTGGGGCGATGCCTGGCAGATGGTCACCGCCCGCAGCGATCACCAGATTCACTTCGTGGGCTTGTTATCTGATGGCAACGTGCACTCTCATATCCGCCATCTGAAGACTCTCGTTTCCCGCGCTGCCGCCGATGGCGCGCAAAAGATTGTGATTCACCCCTTATTTGATGGTCGCGATGTCATCGATGGCACGGCCGAGGCATATCTCGCCGATCTCGAATCATTTCTTGCCGATATCGCTGCCACCCATAGCTGCACTGCACTTGTGGGCTCTGGCGGTGGGCGCATGATCGTCACTATGGATCGCTACGAAGCCGATTGGTCGATCGTGGAAAATGGCTGGAAGGCACATGCGGCAGGTTCTGCTCGGCCCTTCCCATCGGCAGCCGACGCTCTTGCCACATTGCGTGCAGAAGACGCAGGCGTAAGCGACCAATATCTGCCGCCGTTTACTGTGGTCGACTCCGCTGGCACACCAGTGGGCGCCATGCATGACAACGATGCTGTGGTTATTTTCAATTTCCGTGGTGACCGTGTGGTGGAGATTTATCGCGCACTCACGGAAGAACCTTTTACTGCTTTCGCGCGTGGGCCATTGCCAAAGAATCTTCTTGTTGTGGGCATGACCTTGTACGACGGAGACATGGGAATTCCTGCGCATTTCTTGGTGCCACCTACTCGCGTCACCGGCACTGTGTCTGAGTTACTTGCCACTGCTGGCATTGCACAATACGCAGTCGCTGAAACACAAAAGTTTGGTCACGTCACCTATTTTTGGAACGGCAATCGTTCCGAAAAATTCAATAATGATTTAGAGACGTGGGTCGAGATTCCATCCGACAAAGTGTCATTCGACAAGTTGCCAAAGATGAAAGCGAAAGAAACGGGTGACGCCGTTGTTGAGGCAATCAAGAGTGGCAAATACCCCTTTATTCGTTGCAATTTTGCAGGTGGCGACATGGTGGGACACACGGGCGACATTGCTGCATCTGTCATTGCTGTCGAAGCAATCGACGAAGCACTTATTCGTGTGAACGATGCAGTACGTGCAGCGGGTGGAACACTTCTGATAACGGCCGATCATGGCAACTGCGAAGTATTAGTAGAACGCGATAAATCAGGTGCACCACTCAAAGATGCACACGGAATTGATGTTCCGAAAAAATCACACACATTGTCACCCGTGCCATTTATTGCTATCGATTACGCGAACCGCACCATCACCTCTGCAGGTGTGAGTGATGCCGGAATCTCCAATATTGCGGCCACGATTCTCACATTGCTTGGCCAAACAGTGCCAAGTGACTATCGCCACGCCCTCGTTACCGTTTCCTCATAATTGTCCTCCAGTGAAAAAGTGACCTGCTGAACATGAGTACACTTATGCACATGGCAAGTACAAAGTCCACCGTCGACCACCTCCGCAACATCGCACTGTTTTCTGAGTGCTCCACTAAAGAACTCGGTCTCGTTGTGAAG
>WLEX01000223.1 GCA_009704065.1 Actinomycetota bacterium | reverse complement strand
GTAATGCGCTCCATGTGCTCTTTCAAATCTTCCATGGTGACAAGGTCGGCTAAGACCAAACGCACACCAGCTAATTCGCGAGCCAAGTACTCGGTATCGGCTTGCGTACGTGCAGCAAGGCCACGATCACGCTGTAATTGCTCGTTATCTCGGTCTTCTTGGCGATTTTGTGCAAGCAAAATAAGCGGTGCGGCGTATGAAGCCTGCAACGACAAAATAAGCGTGAGGAAAATAAACGGATATCCGTCGAACTGCAATGGCTTGTAGACATTAATAATGACCCAGCCAATAACAATGAATGTTTGGATAACTAAGTAGCGACCCGTTCCCAAGAAACGTGCAATCGTTTCGCTGAACTGTCCGAAAGTGTCGGGTGCGTAATGCACACCAACGCGGCGACGCTGGCGTGGAGTTGTGAGATCGAGACGGCGCTTCATGATGTTGCCGCCTGACGTCGACGTTGGCGCCAGTCGGCAGGCAACATGCGGTCGAGAACGTCGTCAACAGTGATAGCGCCAAGCAAATGTCCGGCTTCATCGCATACGCCTACAGCGAGCAAATTGTATGACGCCAAAAATTCAGCTACTTCACGATCGCTGAGGCTGGCTGTAACTGTGGGTTCCTTCGAAATACAACGACCCAATTCGGTGCTTGGTGGTTCGCGCAACAAACGCTGCAAGTGCACCACGCCAAGGTAGGTACCTGTTGGAGCTTTAAATGGTGGTTGTGTAACAAACACTTGCACAGCAATCGATACAAGCCAGTCGGGGTCTCGTACTTGCGCCAACGCTTCGGCCACTGTTGCTGTGGGGCCCATCACAATGATCTCTGGTGTCATCAGGGCACCTGCAGTGCCTGGTGCATACGACAACAATGAACGCACAACATCGGCGTCTTCGTCGTCCATGGCATCGAGAACTGTTGAACGCTGCTGTGCAGGCATTTCTGCCAACAAGTCGGCAAGGTCGTCGAATTCCATTTCTTCAAGAACGTCGATAAGGCGATCGAGATCGAGATTGGCAATCAACGCAAGCTGTTCGCTCTCGGGCAACTCTTCAAGAAGGTCGGCTAAACGATCGTCGTCCATTTCTTTTGCAAGCAACTGACGTTGCGCCAATGGCAGCGCACGCACCACGCCGGCCACATCGCTTGGGTGCAGGTCACGAAGACGCGCAGCTTCAGCAGCCATTTCGGTTGGCGCAGCAAAAAGCTCGCCGACATCATTCCATTCGACCAATCGGTAGGTGGCGCGACGACCAAGAACGCCGCGACGAGTGAGACGCACTTTGGCCACTTCCCAGCCCGACTCGCGTTCACCCACAGTGGGGCGCAATGCCACGTCGCTCACCACTTCGCCGGCAATACGCAGATCGATAATGTCGCGACCCAGCATGTGCTCGGCATCGCGGGGCTTGAAGGGGTTCAAATCGACGTCCCATGAGCGCAAACGAGCGCCTTCAGGGTCGAGAGCCGACACCCGGTTGGCATTCACAAAAATACGGCGGCGCTGGCTGGTGGCCACGAAACCGGTGACCCGTGGAGCCTCGCCACTACGGCCTGGAACCACCACAATGTCGTCAATACGCCCAATTGCAGCCCCGCCCGCATCGAGGAGGGGCAGGCGCATGATTCGAAATGCGTAGATCAGGTCGCTAGCCATATGGCAAGGGTACCCCCGTGCCACCGCCGAACAGGGGAGACTTTTGCTTGTCTCAGCGAGTTCTCCCGATAACCTGACCGAGCCGTAATACGGGGACGTAGCTCAATTGGTAGAGCGCCTGCTTTGCAAGCAGGAGGTCGTGGGTTCGATTCCCATCGTCACCACCATTCGATTCATTCGCCCAGCAGTGTTCTGCGGGCATCTTTCATCAACAACACCAACATCATGGGGTCGCTCGGCGCCTCAATGAGTTCGGGCAACACGCGTTGATAAAAGCTTTTGGCCTGCGCATCGGCAGCCACGATGCACACTCCCCGACAGCCAATCTCTGCGGAAATCATTACCAAACGCGTAATGGCGTCACGTAATAACGCAGCTCCGATTCCTTTTCCTTCGTGTTCAACAGATACCGCTAATCGCGCGATTAGTGCCATCGGTTGTTCATATTTTCCCGATCCCACTTGTAGTCGTGGTGGTGCATCATCGAAATCGATTTCCGACATTCGCCATGCGTAATACGCAACAACATCAGATGTTTCCTGCGTACACACCACCATGCTTCGCGTGCTGCCCATGCGATGTGATTGCACACCATGGCGCACAAGCCACTCGTTTTGTTCTTGAGAACGCGAATGAAACTGGGCCACATTGTGAGTGGGTGTCAACAGCACAGGTGCTGAAAACTCTGATGTCATTCGTTCGTGTCCCACGGCGAAGTACGTGTAAACAATTCTTGTAAGCCAGGAAGTGTTTGTGCGGGGCGATTCATCAGTTCGTTCCACCACGCCACATCGGCAACGGGCAACACCACGCGTTCACGATCTGCCAACACGCGTTGTGCCTCCACCAACGTGCGTCCCACTACGAAAGCCGATACATCGACACCAGTCTCTGCTGCCGCGCGTTGAATGAGAGCTCGCTCATCATTCGTGAGGCGTACTTCCAGTCGTGCTGTGCGTGTGGGTGTGGAATCGGGTGATGCAGTCATGGGAACACCTCGTGCTCGATGGGAAATATTGTGTACGGACAATGTACGGGCTCTTTTCGGTCGCGTCAATGGATACCTCTTATGTGTGCCAGCAACAGGCTTTTGGGAAAACTTCCTTGCCCCGCAGTTACCCTTCTCAGCCTGTGAACTCTGCAGTGCTTCGAATCTCATGCCCCGATCAGCCGGGAATAGTGGCCGCTGTTGCTACCTGGGTTGCCTCGGTCGGCGGCAACATCGTGCATGCAGAGCAGCACACCGATTCTTCCGACGCCATGTTTTTTCAGCGGGTGGAATTCACACACGCCGGCACCACAGATCTGGTCACGCTCACCAATGGCTTCACCGCCTTGGCCGCTAACTGGAACATGACATTCACCTTGGATGCATTGCCATGGAGACCACGCACCGCCATTTTGTGTTCGAAGCAATTGCATTG
>WLEX01000222.1 GCA_009704065.1 Actinomycetota bacterium | reverse complement strand
TTCACCAAGTCCGCAACGTGTCTCAAAATCAGACAACGTTGCAAGAGTGTTGAGATCACACACCACTCCATGTGGTTGCCAAAATGCTCCCACCAAGTTTTTGCCCTCTGCGATATTGACACCAGTCTTACCGCCAATTGCTGCATCGATCATGGCAAGCAATGTTGTCGCGACATGGACAACAGGAATGCCACGGTGATAGGAAGCAGCCGCAAAGCCAGCAACATCGGTCACCATGCCACCACCTACAGCAACTACAACATCGCCACGAGTAATACCTGCCTGAGCAAATTCGCGACATAACTGCTCGATTGTGGTGAGCGACTTATGTGATTCACCCACCCCGATGTAATGCGTACTCACAGTGACGCCATCGAACTGCGGAATATACGACGTTGGAATTCCGTGCTGTGTGACAATTGCGATGCGCTTTGCAGAACTGGGAATCATTGCGACAGCTTCTTGAACAACGTTATGACCGACCGCCACCGTGTAGGAACGGTCTCCGAGTTCGACTATCTCTTTAACAACTTCAGACATTGTCATTTCCTACGTATTCTTCTTGTTCCTGCAACGCCTCAATAAGCAATTCAACCACTGATTCAACGCTTCGTTCAGAAACATCAATCACGATGTCGGCAACTGATGCATACAGAGGACCACGTTCTTCGTCCATTCGAATGAGTGTTCCGGCACGATCCTCGTCGAGCAATGGACGATGTACGCCTTTTGTCGTTCGTTCGGCAAGTACGTCTGGTCGAGCATGGAGCCACACCACTACTGCAGTGTGAATATCTCGCGCATTATTGAGAAGCTGCCGATTCTCATCACGAACCACTACCCCGCCTGCAGCCGCAATCACGGGAGACCCAGGCCTCTTGACGCAATCGGAGAGCACCTCGGTCTCATACCCACGAAATGTGTCTTCGCCCGATTCCGAAAAAATGTCTCGCACTGATTTCCCATATCGGGACTCAATCATCTTGTCGGTATCAAGCAACTCAACACCTCGGTGTTCGGCTAACAGCCGGGCCACTGTGCTTTTTCCTGTTCCCATGAGTCCGACAAGAACAATGCTGGGTGGAGAAAGTGTCACGACTCTAATGATTGCCGAAATGAGGTTGCATTGCGAACGAATTCAGAAAGCGAATCGCCACCAAACTTACGCTGTGCTTCTGCAGCAAGCACGAGAGCGACCATGGTTTCCACGATGACTCCCAATGCAGGTACTGCAGTGACATCGGTACGTTCCTTGAAACTGACTGTCTCTTCTTTTGTCACAGTGTCGACAGTTTTAAGAGTTGGCTTATTCAAAGTGGCGAGCGGTTTCATAGCGGCACGCACGATCAGCGGTTCACCAGTAGTGATTCCACCTTCGGTTCCTCCCGAGCGATGACCATCACGCAGATATTTGTGGTTCACGGCATCCCAGGAAATGGGATCATGGGCTTGGCTGCCACGAAGTCCGGCGACTTCAAAACCGTCACCAATCTCTACTCCCTTGACTGCCTGAATACTCATCACGGCCTGTGCAAGGAGAGCATCGATCTTGCGGTCCCAATGAACATGACTGCCAATACCAATGGGCACTCCATGTGCAACTACTTCGACTATTCCACCCAAAGAGTCACCTTCGCGAGCAGCAGCCTTGATTGCAGTGATCATTGCTGCTTCTCCCGCAGGTGTGAAACACCGAACTTCAGATGCGTCGATAGCTGCAAAATCGGCCATCGTAGGCAAAGTAAGTGAAGGAGACTTTGCGTCGCCCATCTGAATCACGTGACTCAAGATTCCGACACCTAGGTGCGAAAGCAATTGCTTTGCAAGTGCACCCGCAGCCACGCGCGCCGCTGTTTCACGAGCACTGGCGCGTTCAAGTACGTCACGTGCGTCGGTGAACCCGTACTTTTGCATTCCGACAAGATCTGCGTGCCCTGGACGAGGTTGTGTCAGCGGAGATTCGGTGGCACCTGGCTCAGGTGACATTTCCGCATGCCACTTATCGCTACGAAACCATTCAGAGTTTTGAATTTCAATCGCGACAGGAGACCCAAGAGTGCGCCCGTGGCGAACACCACCCACAAGAGTGACTCGATCTTCTTCAAAGCGCTGGCGGGGTCCGCGGCCATACCCAAGGCGGCGACGAGCTAGTTCGCTCTCAATATCGGAGGTCAAAATGGGAAGACCCGCAGGCAAGCCCTCGACAATGACGGTGAGGGCGCGACCATGTGATTCGCCAGCTGTGAGGTACCTAAGCACGGTTTTCAGACTACTTGCGGCGAGCGGAAAGTTCCCGCTCTGCTGCCATTCGCATTGGTATGGCATCGGGAAATTCATGAAACCAGAGCATTTGTTGATGCCGGGCCTGGTGAATCAGCATCCACAACCCATCGATAGGCGTGGCACCACAGTCGTTCGCTTCCTTCAAGAGCACAGTCTCCATAGGTGAATACACCGCATCAAGCACAGTGAGACCAGAATGCAATAGCGAAACCGAAATCGGACAATCCTTCGAGTTCATCCCCACCGACGTTGCATTGATCAGCACGCGGGCATCGGATACCGAATCTTGTGTACCTGTCGTAATAGTGCCAGCAAGGCCCAGTCCGTTAATGGCCGACACAAGACTTTCGCCACGCGAGATAGTGCGGTTCACAACCACCACATGAGAGCCTCGCCGTACCAGTGCCAACGCAATCGATCGCGCAGTTCCTCCGGCACCAAGAAGAACTACTTTTGTGCCAGCAAGAACGACATGACCCTGCTGCTCCAGAGCATCACAGCAGCCATCACCATCAGTGTTGTAACCAATCGATCCTTCTGCAGTGAAAGCAATGCAGTTGACCGCTTGAAGAAACGCCGCATCGCTACTGAGTTGGTCGACATGCCGAATCACGTCTTCTTTCAATGGCATAGTGACAGACACCCCGAAGATGCCGCTTTCACGCATAGAACGAAGCATGGTTTGCAACTGTGCCGTTTGGCACTCGACTGCGCTGTACTCACCGAGTCTTCCCGACGAAGCAAAAGCTGCTGTATGAATTGCAGGTGACAAGGAATGCGAAATGGGAGAACCAATAACAGAGGCAATC
>WLEX01000221.1 GCA_009704065.1 Actinomycetota bacterium | reverse complement strand
TCAACAATGCAGGTGGTGCAGGTGCGCTTGTAGAACCAAAAGCGCATCTTGGCGGCGGCGGTTTGGTCTCCACAACAAGCGATTACTTGAAGTTTGCGGAAATGTTGCGCGGTGGCGGCGAATACAACGGCACACGAATATTGTCGAATCGCACCGTCGCATTTATGGCCTCTAATCACCTACCGAACAATGCAGACCTCACTGCATATGGTCGTCCGCTTTTCGCTGAAACAGCTTTCGATGGTGTGGGCTTTGGTCTTAGTGTCAGCGTCACGCTTGATCCAGTGAAAGCAAAAGTATCGGGCAGTGCCGGCGATTACGGCTGGGGTGGAGCTGCAAGTACCAACTTCACCGTTGATCCCAAAGAAGACCTTGTGTACATGATCATGACCCAACTGTTGCCATCAAGCACGTGGCCATTACGTCCGCAACTTAAGCAGCTGGTACATCAAGCTTTGGTCGATTAGCCGCACGGCGCACTTGTGCGCTTAAAGCCAACAACATCAGTACCCCACAAGCTGTAACGACTATTCCCTGCAGGAAATTGCTGTGGACCCATCGTGCAACACACATCACTATTCCCACCACTACTCCTACAGTTCCTGCCATTAGTAACTCAGTTTCTAATTTCTGCGAACCTACGATGAAGAGCACTGCCCCAAAGACCAAAGGAACAAAAGTTCCTATGCCATCTATGCGCGACAAAATGATCGAACCAATAACTACATAGGCAGAACCTGCGGCACGGGGCACGAATGCTGCTCCAATATCCCTCATTCCTACATAGATCAGTCCGGCGCCCGATAGCGCCATTGCTAAGCCAAGCAATACTTGCCCACGTGTATTAATGCCGGCAGATAGCGAAACCACAAAGGCAGGAACTGCTGCACTGAGAAGAAGTGTTGCCGCAAATTGCGTTTTCTGTAATCGGAACAAGGACCAACAAATAACTACTGCCGAAATAATGCTCACAGACCATTCGGACCGGAGGTTCGCCATGTCGAGAAGAAGCCCCGTCGCAACAGATGCTGAGGCCACACTCACCATCTCGAGCACCTCAATAAGTCGCTCTCTAATAACTGTGGTCATAGGAATCTTCGACCGTATGAGATAGGAAGCAATTGCAGCAACATACAAAACTGCAGCAACTGCTGATTGAGATGCATCTGATAACGCAACACCAACAATTTGCAACACACCAACCGAAATTACGATTGCAGCTAAATAGGAAAACAGCTCACGAACACTTAATGACCAACGCGGAGCACGAGCGATTGCAGCAGCTTGTTCCTCGGTGATTGCTCCTCCAGATACCAAATCATCTAGCAGGTCGTTCTGTGATTTACGTTGATCCATGGTGACAGTGTCTCACTTATTTCGGAGTATGTGTGTACCAATCAACAACAGGGAAGATCGCTTCGTCCAATAGAGGTGCAATAAAAGAGGCATACGACACAGTCATATGGTTGTCATCGCGATACACCAAAATATTTCCCACTACTGCCGGGCAACCTACTTCGGTGCAAAACCACTGACGTGCCCACAGCACATGAACTCCCGCATCGTCAAAGTCGTGCAACATCTGTGTCATGTCTGGCCTAAATGCAGACGAGATCCTTGGGGAACACAGCTGCACATTTGTGTAATGACGGCTCAAGCACGTGGGAACATCTTGACCCGGATATGGCGTGTCTTCAATGAGCACTGGTGTGATGTTTTGTGAAGTCAGTGCATCGAGTGTGCCCTGCAATGCTGTTCGCCATTCTTTTTGCCACATGGGTATCCGCGTTGAGGCCGACAAGAGTCTGTCAAAGTGCGCCACAAAAACAACTTGAACGCCATCTGTCACCATTTGCTTCAACACATTTGCGCGCCATGGTGCACATTCGTTGTATACCTTGCCAAGGACCTTGCTGTATGTCGGAATTTCTGCAGGCGGACATCCACGTTTTGTATACGTGATGAGTTTCCAATGTCGCTTTATTGCAACTTTTTCAAAAGCCGGAAACCATTGCGCCGCATGGGAGTCGCCATACAAACCAATCACAGTTGTTGATGCAAGATCACCAAACTCACATTTCTTTGGCTGTTTGGTGGAGAAGCTGCCGTGGCAACCATTGTTGTAGATAGTGGGCATGTCAGACAACGCACCTTGCAACGTTGGCGTGATGTTTCCCGGTAGACCCGTCGCAGACATGGCTTGCACGATGGCATCTATGGGCGCACTTGGTGCAGGTAATTCAGGTGCGGTGGGCACAACCGATGTAGTGGACACAAGCGGATCAATAGTTGTTGTTGTATTAAGAATGGTGGGAGCAGTGGCAGCAACACCACCAGTCATTGTCGGAGGATTGTTTCGAGCAAGTACTGCGCTTCCTCCCACAATTGAAATGAGAGAAACTGCCAATACCAAGGCCTTCACTCCGCGAATCGATTTATTCAGGCGAATGGGGTTTTCCACTATGCGATATGACAGTTCGGATAAGGCAAGAGAAATACCAAGGCACACCAACCCATCAACAACTGATAGTTCTCTCTCCATTGCGGCCGCAGCAACAATAAGAACCGGCCAATGCCATAAATATGCAGAGTACGAACGAGATCCCAACCATTGCAGAGGTGGCACACTCAACAACAGTCGCGGTGACCACGATGTGGCCTCACCTCCGTACAACAAGACCGCAGTGGCAAGAACTGGGACTATGGCCCATGGACCAGGAAATTTAGTTGAATCCGTAAAGAGAAGAACCGAACCAATAACACCAACAAGGCCACACCAGGCGACAAGTGATGACAGTGTGCGCACCGCTTTTCCTTGTGCAATCGGGAGTACTGCAAATAATGCGCCGAGCGACAACTCGAATGCTCGCGTATGTGGAGAAAAGAATGCCCACGGCTGTGATGATTCCATCAGATTCATACACGCAATGAACGAAGCGACAGAAGCAAGAGCCGAAACTGCACCGATACGAATTCGTAACGCTGTGCGCGATTGAGTTCCGATTCCTATACAAATAAATGCAACTAGCGCAGGCCACACCACATAGAACTGCTCTTCTACTGCAAGGCTCCAGTAATGCTGTAATGGCGATGGCG
>WLEX01000220.1 GCA_009704065.1 Actinomycetota bacterium | reverse complement strand
CAATCGCTATGAAGGCGAATCATCTCCTGCTAAGCCAGAGACATATCGCGGTATGTTCAGCGGCCCATCCTGATTAAGGGCTAATCAATGAAATTTTCCATTTGGCCTAATAGCGCACGTCCTTGGGAGGAAGTGCGCGATCTTGCAAACGCTGTTGAAAAAATGGGTTGGGATGGCTTGTGGTATGCCGATCACTACATGCCGAACACCGAAGATGGTGAACCCATTGGTGGCGACATGCTCGAGTGCTTCAGCGTTCTTTCGGCGCTTGCAGCTACAACATCACGCATTCGTCTTGGCTCGCTTGTAACACCATCCACCGTGAATCACCCGGCACTGATCGCTAACCGTGCTGCAACAATTGACCGCATTAGTAATGGTCGTTTTGTGCTCGGCATGGGTGCTGGTTGGCAAATCAACGAGCACACCGCATTTGGCATCGAACTATTTGGAAACAAAGATCGTGTTGATCGTTTCGCCGAAGCAATTGAAATCACCTCGCGCATGCTTACTGAAGACCGCGTCACGTTCTCGGGAACTCACTTCAATATCGTTAACGCACCGTGCGAACCAAAGCCCATTCAGTCACCTCTGCCCATTCTTGTAGGCACCGGTGGTCCTCGCATGTTGCGTCTTACTGCACGTTTTGCACAGGAGTGGAATACGTGGGGTCCACCCGAAGGCGCCGGCCAAGTGATGCAAAAACTCCGCGAGGCATGCGACAAAGAAGGTCGCGATATCAACACCATGCGCAAATCTGTGCAGGCACTGTTCTTCGTTACTCCCGATGAAGCTTCAGCCGAATCGTTGAAATCTAAAGTGCCAATGGAACGTTCAATCGTTGGAACCACTTCGCAAATTGTCGATGCTATTGCACAGTATGCAGAACTCGGTTTCGACGAAGTATGCGTACCCGATTTCACTTTGGGCGGTAGCGCAGCGCAACGCCTCGATGCCTACGGAACCATCTGGTCCGAAGTGGCATCGCACTTCAATTAATCAGGCGCCGATATCTCAATACTGGTCACGACTGTTGTCGTGGTGATTGGTACAAACACTTGTGGCGTGGAGTTGTTGCGTTGTTGTCTCTCGACCGGAACAGCATCAACTTGTGCAGTGGTAGACACGATGGTGTTGGTCTCATCTAAATAGAAAGTCGCTTCAGTGACTGCTGTTGTACTTGCAGCTCCCAGAGAAGTTGTTGCAATGTCTTCTCCTCTCGCGCCTTTTAGTGCAATTTCGATCGAATCTTGTGCGATTTTCTTTACCAGTAAGGTTCGGCTGTTCGTAAGTTCGGATCTCGACAGTTGTGTGCCGGCCGCAATGCTGACTCGCAATGAGTTGTTCTTGGGTGCTGTTACCGAGGTGTATTCACTTCGCACTTTGAGAAGAGGAGTGGAGGTAGCGGCCGCACCAACAACTGAGTGAGCTAGATCTCCCGTTATTTGGATAGAGGGCATCGTGGGTCGTTGTACCGTAACCACTACATCTGCTGCGGGTAGAACAGCAGATGCTCTACGTATGTCGATATCAAAATCGGAAGTATCAGATGGCATTCGAATGGTGAGTAGTCCGGCTTTACTTCCTTTGCTCAATTCATAGGTAGCGCCAGAGATGGTGTTGGTAATTCCACTCGGTGTTACCTCGATGCGTTTTCCATCACGAGTAGTGACCAATGCAAAACCAGGCGCTGATGAATCACGTGATGCAATGGTGATAACTGTGTCGGCCTTTGCTGGCAAGGTGGAACAGAATGGGCATGTAAATGGTCCTTTGCGCGAAGACATCGGCGTGAGTTCGAGAGTGCCAGTGTTGCCAGACCATTCCGTTTGTCGTCCATCTAGTTGCGCACGAGCCGCTGGGTAGGTCCAAGTGTTTGTAGAACCATCGACAATTATCTCCTTTCGAATACCGGGGAAATTGTTGTCATACACATGAATCACAAATGTGTTGTTGCGATGAGTGACTGCAAACGGTGTAACTGAGTGACCTGATGATTGGTAATACAAGCCGAGCGTGTAACCCACACCATTGGCGAGACCTTGAACGAGATTGTCAACAATTTGCAGGGGAGAATTGCTGCGTGAAGTAGCAGCACGGTCGGATACCTCGGTAAGAAACTGAGTTGCCCACCAATACACAATTGCTGACTCTAAGGAACTGTTGTTCTGGCGAAGGTCTGCCACTTTTGTGGCTTGAGCATTAAATGATTGGGGATAATCGAGCTTTAAGAAGAATCGTGTGCTTAATGCTGCGAGACCTTCACAGCGGCCACCCGCAAGCGCGTTGTTCCACTCTTCTAATTTTTGTGTAGTGGTGGGTCGCAGAGTGCATTTGTCTTGTGGGCCATCGAGACACACTGCGCTGTGGCCAAACAGATCGATGAGAGTTTGCACCGTCACATTTGCATCAGCCCGTACTGAACGGCCCCAGTTTGCAAAAGAGAAATTATCTGAGCTCACTCTGAAGCCGTTGTCGATACATAAAGTGCCATCGCCGAGATCGGGAGCTGAAAGATCTGTGCAATGGGAAGACACCTGAGCAACTAACCGGGAGGCGCTGGGCGCATCGTTCAATGAATAGTCTGCATTCCTGAAACATGCAGACATCAACGTCACCGAGATTGCAATAAAGAGGGCGAAGACGCATTTCCGCACAGGCAGAAACTTACGACATATATCAGGTTGTGGGAAGATAGCCCCGTGAATTCTCCATCAGCTGGCCCCCGCTTCCAAACAATCCTCTTCGTGGGTATTGCAGCCGGGTTCTTATCGGGCATGTTTGGAGTCGGTGGCGGAATCCTCATCGTTCCTGGACTTGTATTAGTGGCAAAGATGGACCAGAGAGTTGCCCACGGCACGTCTTTGGCTGCGGTGCTACCTATTTCGGCCTCATCTTTGGTGTCGTATTGGGCGCACGATCATGTTGATTGGCGAGTAGGGGCGTGCCTTGCTGTGGGAGCACTTGCCGGAGCAGTACTAGGTACCAAGTTGTTGCACGTACTTCCACACCGCACCTTGGCAATTGCATTCTCGGGAATCTTGGTAGTGACCGCCATCAAGCTCTTCTTGCCATTCACATCACTTCCTGTTCGTGAAGTTCTCACAGTTGGTTCAATCACAGCT
>WLEX01000022.1 GCA_009704065.1 Actinomycetota bacterium | reverse complement strand
TCGTTAAACACCGGCCAGTACTGCATGCCCCACTCATCGAATTCGCGTTCTGCGATCATGACGCATGCTGCATCGGCAACAGGGTCAACCCACAAGAATGTGCCGATACCGCCGAAGTGACCAAAGGTCGAAGCGGAGTTGCGTGTGCCAGTCCAATGAGGATTTTTGTGTCCGCGAATCTCGATACCTAATCCCCATGGGCATGGATCGAACGAACCAATGCCGGGCACGATTCCAGTGAGTGATGGAAAGACTGGTGAGATTGCCTCGATGTATGTCTCGCGAGCAATCAGCGTGGGCGCACGCAACTCTGCAGCAAAGAGAACAAGATCATCAAGAGTGGAGTACACGTCTTTGGCACAAGAGCCTTCGAGAGCTGTGTTGTGCATTCCTAGGGGAGCGAACACTGCATCGTCTATGTATTCCACAAATGCAATGCCAGTGGAGTGTTCAACGTGTGAGGCAAGCATGTCGAATCCCGTGTTGGAGTAAATGCGCTTCACGCCAGGCTTACCGACTGGTTGTGGTCCGTCGAAGCTGTATCCGCCGGCGTGAGCAAGTAAATGTCGCACCGTGCATCCAGTTTGTCCGACTGCTTCGTCGAGGCCAATGCTTCCTTCTTCAACAGCGATGAGCACTGCCCACGCTGTAAGAAGTTTGCTGACCGATGCGAGTCGTTGTCGGCGGGTGGTGTCACCGTGGGTCTGCACATCGTTCTTGTGCAACACGGCTATTGCTACTTCGTCAACGGGCCATGCGTCGGCGAGTTGCCACGCTGCAGTGAGGTCGGACATGTCAGCTACGCGAGCGAATGAGTTCGGCAACGCGGAAAGCGAGATCGAGTGATTGGCGACCATTCAAACGAGGGTCACAGATGGTTTCGTACCGGTCATCGAGGTTGTCGTTCGTGATGTCGAATGTGCCACCGGTGCATTCGGTGACATCTTCGCCGGTGAGTTCCACGTGGATGCCGCCAGGCCAGGTGCCTTCGGCTTTATGAGCGCGCACGAACCCTGCGATTTCATCGACAATAGATTCGAAGTGGCGAGTCTTGCGACCGTTAGGTGCAGTGATGGTGTTTCCGTGCATTGGGTCGCATGCCCACACAACAGGATGGCCAGCATCGCGTACTGCATGAAGCAATGGACGCAGTGAATCTTCTACCTTGTCTGCACCCATGCGGCTAATAAGAGTGAGGCGACCAGGCACTTGTGCGGGGTTTAATTGCTCGCACAGTTCCAACACGAAGTCGGGAGAAGTGGTGGGGCCAACCTTGCAACCCACAGGGTTGCCGACGCCGCGCAAGAATTCAACATGTGCACCATCGAGTTGACGAGTACGTTCACCAATCCACAACATGTGTGCAGAGCAGTCGTACCACTGGCCAGTGAGTGAATCTTGGCGCGTGAGTGCTTCTTCGTATCCGAGAATGAGGGCTTCATGACTTGTAAATACGTCAACTTCGCGCAAGGACGAATAGTTCTCGGTATCGATGCCACACGCACGCATGAAATCAAGCGCGCGTTCGATTTCGCCAGATAGTTCTACGTAGCGCTGGCCCTCGGGGCTAGCAGCAACAAATTCTTGTGTCCATGCATTCACACGATTGAGATCAGCAAATCCACCCTTGGTAAATGCACGCAACAAGTTCAATGTGCTTGCCGACTGGTGGTATGCCTGCACCATGCGTTGAGGATTCGGAATACGTGCTTCAGAATGAGGATGCACGTCGTTCACAATGTGCCCACGGAAAGATGGCAATTCAAGATCGCCAATTTTTTCGGTTGGTGATGAACGAGGCTTTGCGAATTGTCCGGCCATGCGACCGACTTTGACAACAGGCACTCCCATGGAATAGGTGAGCACCACAGCCATCTGCAAAATCACTCGTAATTTTTCACGAATGTTGTTTGCGGAAAACTCTTCGAAACTTTCGGCGCAATCACCGGCTTGCAATAAGAATGCGTTACCTGCTGCAACTTGAGCTAGTGATGATTGCAATGACCGTGCCTCGCCTGCAAAGACAAGGGGAGGGTATGCGCGAATCTGACCTAAGGCGTCCGACAACGCGTCGGCGTCAGGCCATTCAGGCTGTTGTTGGGCAGGGAATGATTGCCATGATTGAGGAGTCCAGCTGCGAGCCATAGTTTCCTAGCCTTGCGCCAAACCGGGGGTCAACGCAATGGGAATTAGTAAAAGGGAAGAATCAGACGGCGAGGATGCGCTCGGCATCATCGCGTAAGCCTTCAACGGCACGGCTCACAAGGCGGCGTGCTGCTTCGGCGGTGACGCCCAAGTCTTCGCCCACTTCGCGGAAACTCTTACGCTCACCATCGAGAAGACCAAAACGGGCTTCAACGGCGTAGCGAGCACGGTCGTCGAGGGTGCCAAGAAGTTCGTCGAGCAATTCGGTATCGACCATGGCCATGACGGCATCTTCAGGAGTTCCCTGACCGTTGTCCATGAGGTCACCCAAGGTTGCATCGCCATCGTCGCCCACGGTCTTGTCGAGAGAGACAGGAGTGGTGAGACGGTGAAGTTCAGCATTGCCCACATCGAGGGTCTCGCCGTCGCCTGATGCTTGGCGCAATGCTGCGCGAAGGCTGGCTGAGCGGTCACCTGGGATACGGATAAGGCTTGCCTTTTGGTCGAGTGCACGGCCGATGGCCTGGCGGATCCAGAAGGTGGCATAGGTGGAGAACTTGAAACCACGGCGCCAGTCGAACTTGTCGACTGCATGCTCGAGGCCAAGGTTGCCCTCTTGAATGAGGTCGAGGAGGTCCATGCCCTGTGGCAGTGGGTAGCGGCGTGCGATAGAGACCACAAGACGAAGGTTCGAACGAATGAAGCGATCCTTTGCGGTGGCTGCATTGCGCAAGTCACGACGAAGGGCGGCTCCGCGCTCGCCAGCTTCGATTTTCGCAGCGGCATCGCGGCCAGCTTCGATTGCTTTCGAGAGCTCGCGCTCGTCTTCGGCGTTCAGCAAAGCAACTTTGCCGATGTCATTGAGATAGAGACCAATTGAGTCATTCATGATGCAGTGTTCAACCGTGTATTCGTAGGGCTTGTTCCCATGTTTGTAGTGCCGTCAGGCACATGGGAGTCCAACAGGGGGGTTCCTAGTCGGGGGATTGGAGACATTACCAGTCATTTTTGGCCCTGGCTAGGGCTAATACAAGAAATCTTTTGGCGCACAGGCTTGGCCCTGATTCGCTCCTACACTCGCCACGTGACAAGTGCGGCACCAAAACGAATTGGTCTCCTCGGAGGGACTTTTGATCCGCCTCATCGTGGCCATCTGGCAATGGCCCAAGCTGCGAAAACCCAAGTGGGACTTGACGAGATCGTTTTTCTGGTGGCAAACGACCCGTGGCAAAAATCTGACGGCCGCTCCGTGAGCCCGGCAGCAATCCGCCTCGAGATGACCACAGCTCTGGTGGCGGGCGAATCGGGTATGAAAGTGGATGATCGCGAAATTGTCCGTGGCGGACCTACCTATACGGTCGACACTCTGGCCGAAATTCACGCCGAAACTCCTGATGCCGAGCTTTTTCTCATTGTGGGTGCAGACACCGCTTCTCGTATCCCTACGTGGCATCGCCCGAACGACCTAGCAGGGTTCTCTACGCTCGTTGTTGTGAATCGTTCCCATGAACCTGAACTCAATTTGTCATTGCTTCCGGCAATGAATGTGGTGCACGTTGTCATGGATGCAGTCGATGTGTCGAGCACGAGTATTCGAAAAGCCATTGCAGGTGGCGATACCTCGGTTTTCGGTCTTACGCAGGGCGTACAAAGCGTGATTGATGCTCACCATTTATATGTAGGTGCATCGTGACGGCAATTCCCGCACGTCGACGTCGCCGTCTGATTGCTGCGGTCACTACCAGCATCTTGTCTGTCATTGCGTTGCCAAGTGGTTTGGTATTGGGTGCAAATTCTTTATTGCGTGATTCGGGTGGCAACAATGTTGAGTCTGCAGTCACTGTTGATATTCCCACTAATGCAGTGGAAATGCTCGCGGTACTTAATTCTCGAAATGAAGTGTCATCGCTTGCACTCATTGCAATCACTCCACAAGGAAAAGGTGGAACGATTGTTTCCATTCCCGTGGGTGCCGCTACTGATGTTGCTGCAGGTGAGCTCAGTACCCGCATCGGTGATTCGTACGCAGAAGGTGGTCTCGATGCGTTGCGTTTCGAAGTAGAGAGTTTGCTGAATATCACTGTGAACGTTGCCGATGATGTGACATCGACTGAACTTGCCGCATTGCTCGCACCGATTGGTGCACAGCCGCTCACATTGACGCAACCATTATTTGATTCCGACTTAGTAGGTGCAACAGTGACCGTGTTACCTGCTGGTGCAATGACTGCGACCCCTGAGCAAATAGCCATAGGTCTTTCTTCGTCTCAAGCAAAAATTCCTGAATCGACTCGATTGCCACAAGTAAAAGCATTGTGGAATGCAGTGGCTCGTGGAGGTGTTGCAGTACCAGTAGAAACAGAGACTTCGACCACTGTTCCTACTGCTTCAGAAAATACCGCTGCTCCCTCGCTTGCTACGGCCCAAGAATTCTTCACTGCTTTGTTTGCCGGTGAGATAGATGTGTGGCAGTTCGGCGCCACATTGCTCACTGATGCTCAACGCAATCCTCAAAATCTTGATTTGTATTCCGTCGACGGTGGCGAAGTACTCATGGTGATGGCAAGCGTTGCGCCAGGGTCACTCAATCTCACTTCGAGCAACATCGCAGTCATGATCGATGTGCCATTTAATAACAGCACGTTTGCCCGCGAAGCCGTGACGCGTCTGGCTTATATGGGTGCCAACGTGGTGTTGGTGCGCCAAGTGTCTGATATTCCTGCTGAACGAACCGTGGTGTATTTCAATGATTCCCTTGCCAAGACTGAAGGGGAGACCTATTCAAGTTTGTTAGGTGCCTTGGAATTTGTTCAGACAACTGATGTCGTCTCTGGGGTGAACCTCCGTATCGTGTTGGGGAACGATTTTGTTGCTTTCCTCGGCTCTGGTGCCTCAAGCAGTTCAACTACTTCTACGACAGGCCCCAAGTGACAGACACCACCCCCATTGAAATCAGCTCGCTCGAGTTGGCCACCTTTATTGCGCGAGTAATCGACGATAAAAAAGGTGAAGAGACCATCATCCTTCCTGTGGGCGATCTGCTTGCCGTTACCGAATACTTTGTTGTTACCAGTGCCAGTAACGGTCGATTGGTGCGAGCTATCACTGATGCAGTTCTTGGATCTGTGCGTGAAGCAACTGGCCGCGGACCACTGCGCTCTGAAGGAACACGCGAGCAGCAATGGGTGCTCATCGATTACGGCGACGTAGTGGTGCATGTATTTGTCGATGAAATGCGTCGTTTCTACGAAATCGAACGCCTCTATAAAGACCTCACTCCGACGCCCTGGGCGTAACTCTGTAGAGAACTACGTTCTCTGAGTCAGATGCAGCAAATAGGTTGCGTCATGCACTTCCATAGTGTTCAATACCCCTGTTTTTATTGACTAGAGTCACGCACCATTAGTTCGCCGTTACCAAAAACGGTGACTGCATTTTTCGGGGGAACTCATGAAAAGGTCAGTTTTATTAGTGATGGCGCTATTGATTGCGATGGTCGTTATTGGTCAGTCAAATACACATCAGTCGTTGGCTGCAGTTGAAGAGGCTCCGTATTACAACCAGCAAGCAGGAATTAGTGAGTGCACGTACACACAAAATGGCACGTACACCACTTTGCCGTGCTTCACAACTGATCAATCAGACGATTCATATTCGATGCGCCTTGGTGAATGCACAAACGTAGTAACGAACTTTTGTTACACCGCCAAGATGGACGGAGCAGATGTTCCCGTCGGATTGCGTTTCATGGTGACAATCGGTGCATATAAGACACACACGAGTTCCGTAGGTATCGCTGGTTATGAGGCGTTCGTCAATGCTTTTTATGTTGCACCAAACGACACGTTGAAGAACGATTATTTCGGATCATCTGATCGCCCTTCTGATCAAGGAACTGGAGGTGGAAAAATTGATTTGTCACCCATAGTCAGTGCAAACAATGTCATCAGCCTCACTGTTAAATACAAGACCGTTGGACTCCCTCAGTACAGCGTGGTTGTAGCTGACGAAGGAAATATGACTTTTGCGTTGTCGGGACAGGACTTGACAATGACCGTGGAGGGTAAGCCAGCGCGCGTTGCAGTGGATTCGGCGGCCCAACACATCCCTGGTCCAGATAATCCCCCCGCAGACTTGACGGGTAAGTGTGGCATTCCCAATATGCAGTCAGTTGTGTGCGATGTAGATACCGCTGCAGCAGATGGCCTGTCGTTCTATGCACGGTCGAAGTCGTTCACATTTCCACCTGCAAGCGAATCAGCCGCTCCGCTCTGGGTGTCAACCAACGCAACGTACTTCCACTTTCCGAGTGTCGAAGTAAAAGGGAAATCCAAATTAATTTCTGTTAAGACTGCGGCACCTCACTTCTTAAAAGACGGTGCAACAGTGAATACAGGTAACTTTGCCGCATTCATGCCCAACAGTTTGTTGAAGCAATGGGGAATTGAAAAAACAGAAACAGCCCTGAAGGCCGCTCTTGCCGCAAGTGTGACAAAGGGATCGGAAGAAAAAGAAGTCTCTGCCGATTTCATCATCACCACTGACGGAGTAAAGGTGAAGTTCCCAAAGATTTCGTACTCCGCTCCAATAGTGCAAGTGAAGCAAAAACCTGAAGTAGAAGCAACGACAACCACGACAACGCCACCGGTGGTAACAACTATGGCGACTGTGCCCGCGACTGCTGCTCCGGTAGCCGTGACTACAAAGTCAGTGAAGCGAGGAAAGTCAGTCGCGCTTACCTCATTGCTCAAACCGATTGGCAAGGGAAAACAAACCTGGAGCTCGTCTGGCGGGTGCACCATCAAGGGGAAAAATCTTGTGGCACCAAAGAAGGTGGCAAAGTGCAAGGTGACCTTGAAGCAGGCAAAATCTGGCACAACCAAGGCCTCATCGCGCAGCATCACGGTAAAGGTCGTCTGACTTCTTTTGCTTGGCTCGAAGCCAATCGTTGGTAGAGTGAAGGCTCCGGATAAGGGGCTGTAGCTCAGTTGGCAGAGCGCTTGCATGGCATGCAAGAGGTCAGGGGTTCAATTCCCCTCAGCTCCACCAATGACCATGGTTGCTGTTGTAATGAGGACGTACGAACGTCCGGTACTGCTCGCAAGAGCTATCGCCAGTGTGCAACAGCAGACCCTCTCTGATTGGCATCTAGTCATTGTGAATAACGGGGGAGACCCAGCGATTGTCGACAACGTTGTGCGTATCGCGCAACAAAGTACAACTTCTTCCTCGGGAACAATTTCTGTTCTGCACCTCGATGCACGCGTCGGCATGGAAGAAGCTTCTAATCGTGGTCTTGCTGCAACAACGAGTGAGTTTTTTGTTATCCATGATGACGATGATTCATGGGACGAACGATTCCTTGAAGTATCTGTGAAGGCGATGGGGTCTCACGTATCGGCAGCTGCTGTAGTGACTGGCATTACCCGTATTCACGAAACCTTCCGTGGTGGTTCAGTGTGGCCAGTGATGCATGAAGACTTCTATCTCACTCCTGGTCGGCTCACGTTGAGAGGGATGATTGGGAATAACACGTTTCCGCCCATTGCTGCGTTGTTTCGTCGCCGTGTGATTTCGCAAGTGGGCGAGTTCGATGCATCGTTACCGGTATTGGGTGATTGGGAATTCAATCTTCGAGCCGTGACCACCGGAGAGTTTGTTTACATTCCAGAAAAATTGGCTCGGTATCACACCCGCACCTCCGAGAGCGATAGCGCTTCGGGTAACTCCATCACGATCGGTGAAGATCTACATCGCAGTGTGAAATTGCAATTGCAAGATCGATGGCTACAGGAACCCGCGGTCAATGGTGTGAATAAGGGGCTTCTCTCTATGACAGCCTCAACCGCTACCGACATTGAAGAAACTCAGGGTGGTACGCGTACTCGGGTCGACGTGGAACAAATCGCCAATCGCACTGCTCAGATAATTGCCTTGCAAAGCCCATTGCGGCGAGTGGTCCGGGGTGTGCTCCACCCCCGTCACGGTGTTCGCGCAATCGTTCGCCGCCTGCGCCGTATTATTGGTAAGTGAACATGAATTCCACCGCCGAGCAGGTTCTCGACGGATGCACAAAGGGAACTGTTCTTAGCATCGACTTCTTTGACACGCTGATCACTCGGTCGGTCGCGCAGCCCACACATGTATTTGCGGTGATGGAACAGCGACTCATTGCAGCACTCGGCGATACATGGCGAGGATTTGCTGTGGCCCGTATAGAAGCAGAGCAAGCAGCGCGGCTGCATGCTTCTCAACAAGACGAAAATCGCGATGTGACAATCGAAGAGATTGTGCTCCAATTGGCTCATCAATTGTCATTAGATATGGGTCAGAGAACCATGTTGATTGAGCTTGAAAAGGAAACTGAGATTTCCCTAGTGCAAGCAGTGCCATTTGGGTTGGCAATTACTCAAGGCGCACGAGAGCGTGGCATGAAGGTTGTGATTGTGAGTGACAATTACATGCCGGCATCTCACCTGGTTGCAATGGCTCATGCTGCTGGATTCTCTTGGGTCACCGCTGATGACGTGTTTGTCAGTTGTGAACATGGCGCAATGAAGCACAACGGAGCATTATGGCCTGTTGTGTTTTCGGCGCTTGGAGTGAAAAGCAACGACATATTTCATGTAGGTGATGATCAGCATGCCGATGGAGCGATGCCGGGCAAGTATGGCATTTCTTCACATGTTCGTTCCACGATGCGCACTTCTCATCGCACCATGATCAACACCACGCCGGCGGTGCTGCCGCTCTCTCGCATTGAAGCGTGGTATCGCGACACTATGGATGCAAGCACGTGGGATGTTGCCGAGGTTCTCGGTGGCGGACTTGTGGCAATGGTTGTTGCAGCACAAATTCTTGATGTGCAATCGGTGTTAGCCAAGCGAGAAGTTGCTGGTGTGCACTTTGCCGCGCGTGATGGATACTTAGCTCATCAGGTGTGGAACACGTTGCGCGAACGCGGCCATGATCTGCCAGAGGCTTCGTATACGGCTTTTTCTCGCTCGGTGGTCTGGCGTTCAAGTCTTGTGAATGCTGATGCGTTAGAACTTGATCGTTTTGTTGGTGATGACGAGATGGTGACATTGCCACGGCTAGAGCGACGCGTTGGGTGCGCACTTGTTGCTGAAGTTCCACAAGACGAGTTATTGCCTGCCACTGTGTCTCGCGAAATACTTCGGAATAATGCACAAATAATTGCTGAAGCGGCTTCGGGTCTGCGCACACGGTTGGTGCGTTATTTGACCGCCCAGTCTTTATTGAAACCCGGCCATCATGTGGTGGTCGACTTAGGGTGGAAAGGCTCAACGGTTGCCGATTTGGCAGAAGTTGCATCAGATGCATCGAATGGCGCAAGCACTTGTGAAGGTCGATTTACCGGATTGTTCTGGGAAGCGACCCCAGTTCGTTTGAGAGTTGCGTTGCATGGTTACGCCATGGACGATGTGGGGAGTGCCGACGACAATGTGCGTCTACTGGGAATTATCAAATTGATGGAGGCTCTCGTGACGGCACCACATGGTTCGGTCATCGACTATGCCTATGATGGGTCGCCAGTGTTTGTGGAAACAAAGCCAGAACTCGATGCTTATGCAGCGATAGTGGGAAGAATTGCTAATGCTGCCATGCGAGGTGCATTAGCAATTATTGAAGGAACTCATGAATCAGGAGTGACTGCTGCAGATATCACACCACAGTCGGTGTGGGCAGCAATGATGCAAGTGGGTCACACGCCGAGGGTCGATGAAATCGAGGCTTTGTCAGCGATTCATCACGTGACATCAGTTGATCATGAAGGAAGTGGACGAGTGATGGTGGCAAAAGCGCCAGAGAATTCATCGTCTATTTGTGTGGAAGATCTGCCTGAGATGTACAACACGTTGATGCACCGACATTGGATGCAGGGCAGTCTCCGAGCACTGGAAAACAATGCAGATACTCGATGGATTGCTCACGAGATGTATCGGATCAATCCAATGACTAGTCCAAGGTGGGTGTCATGATTATTGATCTTCAGTTGAACCAAGGGTCAGCGCCGTGGTCACACTTGCGTGATGCAGGCTTGGCTGCAGAAGCAGCAGGTTTTGGCACATTGTGGAACCTTGATCATTTCTCGGGCGACATGTTTGGTGCTGATTCCATGTTGGAATGTTTTACCAGTCTCACGGCTTGGGCCACTTCAACTTCAACGATTGGTCTCGGAACTCTGGTTGTAAACGTGATGAATCGTGAACCAGGGTTGTTGGCAAACATCGTGTCGTCGGTGCAACAAATATCTAATAATCGACTCACGTTGGGTATTGGTGCCGGAGCTGCACCGAATACGGCGTTTAGTGCCGAACAAGATGCATTGAAAATTTCTCTCCTTCCCAAGATGGCGCAACGTCATGCACGCCTCGGTGAAGTGGTCGACATCATGAAATCGGTGTGGGCCAATGATCGTCACGAGTCGTTTTCTGGTTTCCCTCGCCCCGCTGTGCAGCCGCCCATTGTGGTGGGTGTCAACAGCATGGCTCTCGCACAACGCGCAGGAGAATTCGCACACGGTGTGAACACTCGCTTTAATCATCCCGAGCGTAGTGAACTTCTC
>WLEX01000219.1 GCA_009704065.1 Actinomycetota bacterium | reverse complement strand
TGAGCTCGCAAGTTTTACAACAGATCGCTTGTAGCGAGCGCCTACCGATGCGGCCAATACAGTACCGTCGGCTTCAAAGGGCATGTCGATGAGCAGAGCAGGCAAGATGCGCACGTCGGTTTGAATTCCGGAGCCACTTGCTCCTTCGAAAGCTTTTGTTCCGCCAGTGACTGCAATGTCTGAAGTGACTGTGTAACTCACACAGATGACCTTGGTATCTCCGTCTTTGCAATTCCAAGCAACGTTTGCTTGTGTCTTTGGCAAGTCGCCGAAGTTCTGCGCAATGGTTCCAGAGAGCTCACCGGCGCTATCCAAGGTGAGTTTCCACGTGCAGTTGCGAGTGCCACTAAAACCAAGTGACCAAGGCCAGGCTTTGGTTTGGGGAAGCACCATGGAATTGCCGGAAGGTTCCGACGTTGGAATTGTCATCGTGTACACAAAACTTGTATCCATTTTGAATTCAGTTGTGCAGGTGGTGGCGAATGAACCAGATCCATATTTAGTTGATGAAACTGGAAACGAAGTTGATGCACTGCTCTCCTTTGAAGTGAAGGGAAAATTGCAATTCTGTTTTGGTGGATTTACAGGTGCCCAAGGCGCAGTTGGATTAGACACTCTTTGTAACCGCCAATCACCTACCTGGCGAGAGATCTCGTCCATGCGATTTTCAAAGTAGGTACGGTTGAAAGCAGTTGGTGTTCCGGCCGGGATAGAGCTACACATAAAAGTTGCACCGTTGAGTGTGACAGCATCGTCGTAGCCTTCGTCCTTACGGGTGAGGACAACATCACACAGATTGATGTATGACTCATCAACGGTGGTTGAAGTTGCTCCGCTAACTGTGGTGGCGCAACCTGCAACAACTGGAGTGGGGGTTGTGGTGGTGGTTGTCGAATCGGGCGAACTAGTTTCCGCTGAAGCATTCGAGCTAATCGTTGTTGCTGTAATCACGGCGGTGATGGCCAATACGGCGGTGGTGAACTTCTTTACTGACATGACGTGCTTCCTAGTCGAGGTGGCTCAATTGGTAACCATTGGTCACCCTACCAATTTCACCCAAGGAGGCCGATTTCACTCTTGGAGAACACATCCGTGCTCATACCCCAGGATCAACCGGTCGGCCCTTCAGCGCTGTGTGCTGATAGGTGCACATTTCATGCAAATCTCACTGAAGTGCTCAAAGACCCTGCGACTTTGCTATCGGAATGAATGTTTCTGGTTTGGGTCAACTAGCATGAAAAACGGATGTATTCGGTGTTCTGGGCGATTTTCGCTCCGAATTCCGTTCCGCCTCCGCGCCTTTAGCTCAGTCGGTAGAGCAACGGACTTTTAATCCGCAGGTCCTGGGTTCGAGCCCCAGAGGGCGCACCAATGGTCACCATATATATGGTGATTGTGGAGGTTTGTTATGGACCCAAAAGTCTCTGTTGTCCGCGAAGGCAACATATATACGGTCACGCTGTGTAACCCAACCAAGCGCAATGCCTTGTCGCTCGATGTCTTGAGAGAACTCACCGCAGCTTTCGAAGAGATTTCCGCGACCGATGCCCTTGGAGTGGTGTTGGCAGCCGAAGGCCCAGTTTTCTCAGCTGGGCATAATTTTGGCGAGATGGCCGGGGCAACACGTGAAGCTGCATTCGAACTATTTACCGTGTGCTCAAACATGATGCAGCTGATGCACCGCATGCCACAAGTGATCATTGCCCGCGTGCATGCATTAGCAACTGCCGCAGGGTGCCAACTTGTTGCAACATGTGATCTTGCAGTGGCAGCGGAATCGGCGGGCTTTGCAATACCGGGAGGCAAGGGCGGTTTGTTCTGTCACACACCATTAGTTGCTGTTGCCCGCAATTTGACACCGAAGCGCGCATTAGAGATGGCGATAACTGGAGATGCCATAAGTGCGGACACGGCGTTGCAGTGGGGTCTCATTAATTCGGTGGTAGCTGATAAAGATTTAGATACCGAAGTTTCTGAACTGATGGCCCGCGCGACACGTGGTTCACGCGAATCAAAATCGCTTGGAAAACGAGCTTTTTATCAGCAAATAGCCCTTCCCGAAGAGGAAGCATATGCATTTGCGTCTGCAGTGATGGCCGATGCAGTGGTGTCCGATGTTGCACAAGAAGGCATACGTGCATTTCTTGAAAAGCGACATCCTGAATTTGGTGGTAGGTAATAGGTATGAGTGTTGTTACTTCTCCTGCATTGGTTACAGAAGTAGAACTTGCTGTGCAGGGCATGACCTGTGGTGCATGTGCTGTGCGCATTGAAAAAGAACTCAACAAGATTGATGGTGTAGAAGCCGCAGTCAACTACGCCACAGAAACGGCCATGGTGGCATTTGATAGTTCTGCAGTGACCTCAGCAGCGATACTTGCGGCGGTAGAGAAAAGTGGGTATTCCGCAAGCGTGATGGATGACCAGCCATTCGATGACGACTTAGAAGCGCGTCTTCATGCTGCTGCTGTGCGATTAGCAGTGTCTGTTGCATTCACTATTCCGGTTGTTCTCATTTCTATGGTGATGGCCTGGCAGTTTCATAACTGGCAATGGTGGGCAATGGGATTATCCGCTCCCGTTGTTACTTGGGGAGCGTGGCCCTTTCATAAGAGTGCTTTTAAGAACGCAATTCACGCAAGTTCCACCATGGACACGCTCATTAGTGTGGGCGTGATCGCTGCAACTGCATGGAGCGTTTGGGCTGTGGTGTGGGGCGATGCCATCAATGGGGCTGCATCCCATGCAGGTATGACTATGGCAACCAGCACTAGTTCGCATGTGTATTTCGAAGTTGGTGCCACCGTTACCTCGTTCATTTTGGTGGGGCGCTATTTGGAAATGCGCGCCAAAAACTCAGCTGGCGATGCACTGCGATCACTATTGGCCCTCGGTGCCAAATACGCCACGGTGCTGCGCGATGGCGTTGAGATAAGCATTCCAGCATCGGTAGTGCGTGAAGGCGACTTGGTAGTGGTGCGCCCTGGAGAAAAGATCGCAGCAGATGGGGTAGTGGAAGAAGGATCTTCCAGTATCGACATGAGCATGGTTACTGGTGAAAGCGTGCCAGTAGATGTGGTTGCTGGCGATGCGGTTACGTCGGCCACCGTGAATATAAATGGACGC
>WLEX01000218.1 GCA_009704065.1 Actinomycetota bacterium | reverse complement strand
GTAACGATCTGAATTTGGTGTGTCAATCACGGTATGACGCTAGAGGGAAAGGTCAGCGAGACCAAGGGGCAGAGGGAGAAACTGCTCCAGGCCCTGCAGTAAGTACGTCTACGCCAGTATCTGTGACCACCATGGTGTGTTCAAACTGGGCTGTGCGGCTTCCGTCGGCGGTGACTGCAGTCCAGTCGTCGTCCCACATCTTGTGTCGCCATTCGCCACTAGCAGTGATCATGGGCTCAATAGTGAAGGTCATCCCTTCACGAAGAATCATTGTGTTGCGGGGATCGTAATAGTGCAGCACTTGAATATCGGTGTGGAAGTTCTCACCGATTCCGTGGCCGATGAATGCACGCACAACACCAAATTTATGTTTCTTTGCGTGTGTTTCAATTGCACGACCAATTTCATTTATCGCAACACCAGGCTTCACAGCTTCGATTCCGTACCACATACATTCTTCTGTGACACGAATAAGTTCTTTGTCGCCATTGGTGATGTTTCCTACACCGAATGATCCGTTGGTGTCACCATGCACACCATTCAAATAAATCGTGACGTCTAGGTTGATGATGTCACCATCTTCAAGAACGCGATCATCGGGAATACCGTGACAGATCACTTCGTTCACACTCGTGCACACACTCTTTGGATAGTTGTGATAATTCAACGGACTTGGATAGCCACCCATTTTGATGGTGAGGTCGTGAACAAAAATATCGATTTCATCGGTAGTGATTCCGGGTCGCACAATTTGACCGGCTTCAAACAAAATCTCACGAGCAGCTGCACCTGCAATGCGCATACGTTCGATGATTTCAGGTGACTTGACACGACCTTCTTCTAAACGCGGCACAACACCAGTTGCTGCATATGGCGGAGCGCCAATAGTTGCGGGTACTGTGCGCATCGGGCTGATATTGCCCGGCTGAATGCGACCCTCGGTGCCTTTGTGGCATCGCTTGTACTTGCGACCACTTCCGCACCAGCACGGATCATTCGACGCTGGAAGAACCTCAGGAACCTGACTCATACCCCCAAGGCTAGGGGAGTTTGCTACTGACTTCAGGGTGACTGGTAATCAAATATTTCCTTTCGTATGTTCTCCGCCCACACATTGAAGTGACAGAACACAGAACACGACCACAGGAGAGAAAATGGCAGATCTATCAAGCGGGTATGGAGCGCCGGGAATATCGGACAGGCTGTCCGCTTTGCGCACTCCATCCCCACAGGGCGGTAATCACTCCGTCGCACCGCGGCCGCGCAAGATAAGAACCGAGGTTCTTGTGGGGGGACTAGTTGTCTTAGTTGGGGTGGGACTGGCGCTCTTCGCCGTGCGGGAACCAGCCAGTACTGCAAACACAAATACAGATGGGAGTTTCACAACCGTTGCTCAAGCAGAGGGAGAAAACTCTGATCTCACAGATGGTGAGGCTTTGGTTGCAGTTGCTGTAGAAACCGGCAATTTTCCTCCGTCGTTGACGGCAGGTGATGTTGTGCGGGTGATTGTTACTCCGAATAGCAATGGAGTGGGCGAAGTTCATGGGTTGGCCGATACAACCATTGTTCACAGTGTTAGTCCGGCATCAGACATTGGTTCGCAGTTTGTGGTCACTCTTCGCGCACCGGCAACGGCGGCTACTGCTCTCGCCGCATCTGGACCAATTCATCTTGCAATTATTGGGGTGGGCACCAAGTGAGTGCGATCCAACCAACAATTACGGAAATTACTCGGGCGGTAGCAACGGCACTAGCCGATGATCGCGTGCGTCGACACGCAGAAGATCTCCCAGCTCCAACGGTTGACGAAGAAAGACAACTCGCACGAATTACTGCGGCGGCATTACTTGCCAGGAACAAACCATTGGATGCATGGGGATTTGATGCGATTCCGGAGACCAATGATCGACGTCTTATAGATGAAGCAATTGCTCAAGTCCTTGGATTGGGAAAACTAGAGCCTCTTTTAGAGGATGAAGAAATATCTGATATTCACATCCGAGGTAACAGGTCAGTGTGGGTAAAAACACGAGACGGTGAGCGAAAGGAATATCCACCAATAGTTCAAACCGATGCAGAACTTATAGACCTGATTCGCCGAATAGCTTCTCGTATGGGTCATAGAGAACAACGCTTTGACCCAGCGCATCCGGAATTGAATTTGCAACTCCCAGATGGTTCAAGACTGTTTGCTGCGATGGAAATTTCCTCACATCCAACAATGGTGATCCGACGACATCGATTTGAATATTCAGGACTAACGGAATTAGTAGAACGTCGAATGATGGAGCCGGAAGTGGCACGGTTTCTTGCTGCTGCAGTACGAGCAAGAAAAAACATCATTGTTGCTGGCGGAACTGGATCCGGGAAAACGACTCTTCTTCGAGCTTTGATAAATGAGATACCTAGAACAGAACGAATTGTCACTATTGAAGATGCTTATGAATTAGGACTCGAACATTTTGAGAATGCCCATCCGGATCATGATGCGCTTCAAGCTCGTGCAGCAAATATAGAAGGGCACGGTGAGATATCAATGGCTGATCTCACACGCATGGCACTACGAATGGATCCTGATCGCGTAGTGGTAGGTGAGGTGCGAGGTGGGGAAGCTTTCCCCATGCTGCTTGCGATGAGTCAAGGGAACAATGGTTCGATGTGCACGTTGCATGCGGATAGCGCACGCTCTGTGTTTCCTAAGTTACTTGCCTATGTGTCAATGGCATCGACGGGAGTTCCTACAGACACTGTGAATCTTCTCGTATCAAGTGCCGTACATTTTGTTGTTCATATTCAAAACATGGAGAACCACCGAATGATCACGGCGATTCATGAGGTAGTTGATGCCGATGGTTCCTCCATTGTTTCTAACGAAGTATTTTCGCTGACTTCAGCGACTCCACCTTTTGTTGCTCTTCGTAATTCCACTTCAGAACAATTAGCCACCTATGGTTTTCGGCGTCAATTGGAAATGTCGTGGAGCTAATGGTTTGGACTCTGGTCGGGTTGCTCATTTCCTCTGGATGTCTCATCCTTTTTGGTGGATCCACTCACTTCAAAGTCTTGGAGGGGGAAGTTAGAAAGCGAGTTAAGAGAAGTGGAAAGGCAGATGACCAACGTGAACTAGT
>WLEX01000217.1 GCA_009704065.1 Actinomycetota bacterium | reverse complement strand
TGCCACATGGACTAGCACTCGATGATGATACAGATGGTCATGTTGACAATGTTGCCGCGTTCACCGCACCAGGTCATTTGTTATTGCAAGGGTGCAGTGACGAGAATGAAGACGATTACATGCGTATGGCGATAAACGAGAAAGTTGCTACTTCTGCCATAGGAGGAAATGGCGATGCATTAGCTGTCGATGTAATTCCGGTTTTGCCATTTACTGAAACTGAAAACGGACGAGTAGTGGTTCCGTATCTCAATTTCTATGTGGGCAATAATTTTGTTTTGATTCCGGTGTGCGGTAACGAGGCAGATGACGACATGGTGCAAATGATTGGTTCCTTCTTCACAGGTCGCACGATGGTTCCTCTACACGTAGGGAGGATTCTCGCAATCGGTGGCGGCGGTATTCATTGCATTACTCAGCAGGTACCTGTTTAGCGAGACCAATCAATAGGGGGTTGGCCGCTCTCAATGAGTGCGGTGTTAATCGCCGAAAATGGCTTGCTACCGAAGAAACCTCTATAAGAGGACAGCGGAGAGGGATGGACATTTTCAATCACCACATGATGGGTATTGGTGATGAGGCTCTTTTTGCCTCGCGCATGATTACCCCACAAAACAAACACGCATCGATGATTTTGTTCGTTCATTAATTGAATAACACGATCAGTGAGTTCTTCCCATCCCTTACCGGCATGACTTCCCGCTTCGCCTTCACGAACAGTAAGTGTGGTGTTGAGCAACATCACACCTTGTTTCGCCCAGCCAGTGAGGTCTCCGTTATCAAAATGAGAAATCCCAACGTCGGTTTCTAGCTCTGTAAAAATATTTCGCAGTGAGGGGGGAAGTGCCACACCGTTTGGAACAGAGAAACTCAAGCCATGTGCTTGACCTGCACCGTGATAGGGATCTTGTCCCACAATCACGACACGTGTGTCATTCGGAGAAGTGTGTGACAGAGCGGCGAAGACATCGTTGTCCGATGGATATATATGAAATTCAGAGCGCTCTATAGAGATAAATGTTTGCAGGCTATAAAAATTAGATGAAGCCAATAGGTGTTGTAATGCTGATGCCCATTGAGAATTCACTCATTCAATATAGAAAACTGCTGACCAACTGTTCGCACAATAGAAAAATGGTTCGTAAATACCGCCAATTTGTGCGAACTCTTGCGAGAATACATGCCGCATGGATTTGGCACTCTCGATCGATATTGGCGGCACGAAGTTCGCTGTTGGTTTGGTTACTCGCAATGGCGAGTTAATCGACCGCACCACTGTGCTTGTCGATCATCGAGATTCTGCCGACGATTTATTTGACGAATTACATCAAGCGGTTATTGCGCAGATGACACGAGCCGTCGAACATCACGGGGCGACTCCTTCTGTTGTAGGCGTCGCATGTGCTGGTCCCATCACTCGCAATGTCGAAACAGTGTCGCCACTCAATATCGCACAATGGCGTGACTATCCATTACGTGAACGTTTAGAACATGCAACAGGACTTCCAGTTTTTGGAGACGGTGATGCAAAAGCTTTGGCTCTCGCCGAAGGCTGGCTAGGCGCAGCACGTGGAGTCGACAATTTCATGGCCATGGTGGTCTCTACCGGTATTGGCGGGGGCATCGTCTTGAACGGTCAGTTACTCGATGGCGAGAGCGGCAATGCGGGCCATATTGGCCACGTCATTGTTGAACCCAATGGCCGTCGCTGTGCCTGCGGAGGCCGTGGATGCCTTGAAGCAGAAGCCTCTGGCCCTGCAATTGAAGCCATCACGGGGCGCCCTCCGTCTCAGCCCACCTACGAGATCATGGTGCGCACGGGACGCCTGGTAGGTCGTGGAGTTGCTTCGGTATGCAATCTGCTCGATCTGAAATTGGTGTGTGTTGGCGGCAGTGTGGCACTTGGATTTGGTGCAACGTTTTTTAACTCTGCACAACGCACTCTCGATGAATTGTGTGGCCTTGAGTTCTCGAAGAAGGCACGTATCGTTCCTGCTCGTCTTGCAGACGAAGGTGGACTCGTTGGTGCATCAGCAGTTGGTTGGCGTGGGCTCAACCGTTCTGTGTCGGTGAATTACTAATTACCGAATCCACTGCAACAGATCCACCTGCACTTGCGTGAGGGGTTGTTGTACATCGATCCATTCACCCACACTTGGCATAGGGCGCCCACGAGCAACAAACAGCATCGAAGTATGCATGTGAGGCGGCTCAAGCATGTTGAGGCGTTGACGCTGATAATGGAATGGGCTGCGCCCATCAAGCAAAAGTTGCACACCGTGCGCAGTGCCGCATCCGACTAACACAATCTCACCAGGGCCATTGATAAGTCCTTGGCGATATCCAGCTCGTGTTCCTGATTCCACAGGGTGATGATCGACAACATCGGCCGACAATTGCATCATTGATTTATCGCCATGCCATAAGGGTGTTCCGAGACGAATACGAAAATCTCGTAACGGATAATCACTGCGTAATTTTGCGTATGCAGCAGGTTCCAAATGACTGATGTAAATCGGTAATGCAGGATCGATTAATGGAAGCCACGATGTGATGTCTTTGAGATGTAACGCAGAATCACCTTCGAGAGGTGGGTGAATCGAAAATCCACGAACGGTGCACTGTGCTGCATCTGCGTCGGCAAGGAGCGGTTGTAAGTCTGCGGGATTAACGCCGTAACGCATGGTCGATGACTGCAGTTTGATCAGAATGTCACCGCGCCATTGTGCAGACGTAAGAGCGACCAGGTGATGAGGACTACCCACCGAGAGAATGGTGTTCAGTGGAAGATTCTTTGGAGGCGCTGTCAATGTGGGCGTGAGAACAATGGGAGTCACGTGCGACGGCACTTCACGCACTTCGAACACAGTGCCAACCGCTATCTCGTTCGACAGCTGTCCGGCCAATGGCATGAGGTTCCAGCGACGAAAGCCATAACCGTTGCCTTTCACTACGGGCACGAGACCCGGGTGCTGCTTTGCCACGCTCTGTACATGGGCTGACCAGCGGGGTTCATTGACAGCAAGGCGAATGGTCACGCCCTAGACCGTAGCCGCCAGGCAATTCCCGAGTTGGTTGGTCGGGAATTGAGCCCTAGCGTGTGGGTATGTCGCGCATCTTTGGATTTCCCAATCCC
>WLEX01000216.1 GCA_009704065.1 Actinomycetota bacterium | reverse complement strand
GACAGATGCAAACTTCAGATTAGGGAAATCTTCGAGAACGCCATCGAGAATCATCATGGAAATAAAAGTTTCAATTCCCTGATGCAATACAGCAGCGTCACGTGCACGCACATTTTCGCCGCCACCCATCCAGTCTTTGGTAACACCACGACCTGTGTTGCTCCAGCCTGGCTTGAGTTGCAATGGGTTACCACCAACGTGGAACACCACGGGGACTTGTGCTTCTTGCAACAAAGCCCAGATGGGATTGAAATCAATATGTGTTGGTGAACGCTCGCCTGCAAGACGATGCGGAACCCACATTGCCTCGAGACCGTTGTCAATACTCCACTGCACTTCTTGCAATGCAAGTTCAGGATTCTCTAGGGGAATTGCAGCAACACCCATCAGGCGATCATCGATAGAACAAAAATCGGCCATGTGACGGTTATGAGCCCGTGCACCGCCATAGCGAACTTTGTCTTCAATTTTGCTGCTTGGTGAAAATGGCATATGCAAGCTGTGTGTTGGGAACACCAATTGCTTTTTGAAGCCGAGCATGTCGTTGGCAATTACGCGATCATGTTTGTCGAATGAACCTAGAGCTTGAATTTCTTTGACTTCAGTAATCATGCGATCACCCAAAGCAATGAGTGATTCTTTGTGCTCGGCAGAATGTTGCGAACCATTGTCCATAATGACGGCAACTTCTTCATCGGTCACCAATGAACGGCCGTAATCAACCAGTGGTAATAGATCGCGAATCTCGGGATCGGCAAATTTCTTCAAGAAATCTGGCAACTCCATGATGTGTGTATCTGCGTCATATAGGACGCGGTCACCTGCGTATGTCATATGGATCCCCTATCCCTAAAACTTCTCAGAACGGTACCACCGGCTGTCAATAGTCACCCCAGTGAAACCCTTGGTCTACCTGATATCCACCAGAGCCAAGTAGACATAAGGCATGCGCATTCTTGTAACCAATGACGACGGCATCGATTCAGTAGGGCTTCACGTATTGGCACGCGCCATGCGCCCATACGGCGAAGTAGTGATTGCCGCCCCCGACCAGGAGTATTCAGGGGCAAGCGCGGCCATCGGGGCCTTGCACCTCATTCAGCCCGAAGTCCAGAAACGCAATATAGAAGGTATCGATACGGCATGGGCCGTCAATGGCCCTCCTGCTCTTTGTGTCTTTTTCGCTCGGCTTGGTGTGTACGGCGGAAAATTCGACCTTGTTGTATCGGGCATTAACCCGGGCGCCAATGTTGGTCGCGCCGTGTACCACTCGGGCACCGTGGGCGCTGCTATCACCGCGCGCAACGGAGGTATTAGTGGAATCGCTGTTAGTCAGGCAGTCACCGGATTCGGTGTTGAGGGCCAAGGCTGGGACGATGCACTCAAAGGCCAAATGTGGGATTCAGCTGCCGAAGTTGCACAACGCGTAGTGGAAGGGTTTCTTGCAGATCCTCCTGCGGAACCCGTGGTCATCAATGTCAATGTTCCGAACTGTGCAGTAGCCGACATGAAGGGCTGGCGCCGCACCGACATCGGGCATGTAGTGACGCGTGCAATGGCTGGCGCAGAACTTGAACCAAAAGAAGGTCACGACGGAGCGTTCTATGTTCGCATGACATATGGCGACACTATTCAGATGCCTGGCGACACCGACGGCGGCGCAGTAGAAAATGGTGAAGTAGCAATTACGTATGTCGGTCGCTTTCACGATGTGCCGTCACAAGGTTCAGTTGCAATGAACTCCGCTCTTACTGCACTAGTCGGCGAAACGAACCCACTGCACTCATAGAACTTGTCTTCATCCCCCACTACGGTCGGGGTATGACCAATTGGCAAGATCTCACTCGGCGTGCATCGTTTGCGTCGCATCAATTACTGGGCTGGATTTTTTGGGACCCCCGCGCTAAAGACAACTTGGCAGCGCTTGGCGTGCCCGATGGTCTTGGCCATTACATAGTTAATCGAGGCGCTCCCCTTGCACCCGCCGGAGCCGAGGCTGTTTTCGCTGCGTTTTATACCATCAAGCGCGAATTCGTTCACTTCACCATCGGACATGCTGCACCGCATATTTCCAATTGGCACGATGTCACAGTGGCACGCGATGCGGCAGTACGTGCAGGCCTTGAAGAAATGACTCCACAAATCATCGAACCATTTGGAGCACTTGCAAACGATTTGTGGAACACGGTCGATGCAATTCCTGCAAGTGGCCGCGTGTTGTTCGCCGCCCACAAATCGTGGCCACGTCCATCCGACCCATTGATGTCTGCGTGGAATGCCTTGAACTGCATTCGTGAATGGCGTGGCGATACACACTTTGGCATTTTGCTGAATGACAACATTGGTGTTGCGGAAGCAGGACTGTTACACGATGCATGGATGGGTTACCCCAAAGAATGGATTCCGCGTAGCCGTGGAGCAGACGATGCCGAAATATCTGCAGCTCTCGAAAACCTTTCCTCGCGCGGGTTTGTAACCGATGGTGTTGTGAATGATGCTGGCGTTGCATATCGACAAGATCTTGAAGACCGCACCGATGTTCTGTGTGAAATTGCATGGCGTCATTTTGGAGAAGCCAACACAAACACACTTTTATCAATTCTTGAGCCCGTTGGTGAGCGCTACGTACAACACATCAATGAAACTGCAGGCGACAACTGGATGCCTGCTGCGCGACCGCGCCGACGCTAAACCGAATGCGGTAACCCGATTCGCACCGATACACCGGGCGAATACATCACATGTGCATCACCTTGTGGTGCTGGCAGTCCAGCAGCGACCACCAACGTGTCATTCAGATACTCAAGCGTGGCTGTGTACAGAATCCATGTTTCGTGATCGACAAGTGCGTAACGAAGTGCGGAGCCAAACCCCTTTGAATACAAACCCCACCGTGCCGATAAAAACACCGCAAGTGCATCGGGCTGTTCAATTCGTTCTCCAATGCTCACTCGAATTGATGTTGATGCAGCATGTGGCCACCGACGTTTCACTGTGGTGTCTAGAGATTCAGGAGTCACTACATGCGATGCGCTCCCCCAGCAGTACGGCAAGAAATAAGAAGCTCGTGCAGCGAGAGCAGGAAGTAACCGATTGACATCGAGCGAGAAGAACCACACACCAGGGATTCCGTCTTTTATTACAT
>WLEX01000215.1 GCA_009704065.1 Actinomycetota bacterium | reverse complement strand
TCACTTTGGTCCTTGCCTGGCGTGTAACAAAAGAATCACCGCGTATGACAGGCTCTCGCCCTGATCTTGTGGCAGCAGTGGTGTTTACTGTTGCTGTTGCGTCATTGGTATGGGGAATTTCGCGCTCTGAAACGTACGGTTGGAGCGACGGTTCCGTATTGATTTTGTTTGCTATCGCTTTGTCGTTCGGATTACTTGTTGCATGGAGATCAGTGCATCACAACGATCCGTTGTTGCCAGCCGAATTGTTCAAGGAACGCACGTTTACCTTGGCAAATATTTCAACTTTTCTCTACGGTGCGGCCTTTAGCGGAAACATTTTGAACAACGTTTTGTTTCAACGCACTATCTGGCAATTCAGCGCAACAAAAGCTGGCTGGTTCTCGGTACTTTCTCCCATCACAGTTGCAGTGACTTCCATGATTGTGGGACGCAAGATGGCCTCTATCGGATATCGACGACTATTGATTTCTGGTCCGATGATTATGGCGAGCACAGTGATGGGATCAGTGTTGTTTTTGCATACAGAACCGTCGCCGTGGTTTCCATTCCTGCCACTCATGTTCTTTTTAGGAATTGGACTCGGCGCAACGTTCCCCGCGTTGTCGGCATGCACTGTTTTGCGTTTGCCGCAAAATCGATTTGCAGTCGGTGGTGCAATTAACAACACCTTCCGTCAAGTGGGAGCAGCCGTTGGAGTCGCATTAGTTGTGACTGTGCAGTCTCAGACAGAAGGAATCAATGGATTCCGCAATGGTTGGAAAGTGGCGATTTGTTTTGCGCTTGCCGCCGCCGCCGTTTCCATCTTCCAGCCAAACAAGGCCAATCAAACGGCCTAATCCTCAGTGTGGGCTTGACCTCTTGTAGCGATAGCGTTTATCAACGGAAGGGTGCCAGAGCGGCCGAATGGGACGGTTTCGAAAACCGTTGAGGGGTCAAACTCTCCGGGGGTTCAAATCCCCCTCCTTCCTCCATTACCTCAGCAATGCTGAGCGTTAGCAGGCTTTTTCGGCGAACGTCACCTTCGTGGTGATGAGATATTTGTCGACCGCGCTTAATACGCAGTCGTTGGCGCCGTAGCCGGTGTGACGATCATCGGTTACAACAATGAGGCGTCCATCTTGCAGAGTGCTGGCCATTGTGCGAGTCCCCGCTAATGGCGTTGCTGCGTCGCCCGTTGTCCCTACAACCACAATCGGTCCGGCACCGATGCCAGTGATGGCGATGCGACGATCTGGTTTTGCAGACCAAAAGATACATCCGTAGCCGCTAGTAAAACTGTCGGCTAATCGTGGTGCAGCCGCTTGGAATTGCGGAATGTATGAATCTTGTTCGGCCACAGTTGATGGACCTGGATCATCGAGACACATGATGGCGTTAAACGCTTCCAGTTCGTTGCCGTATTTTCCATCGGCAGCTCTTTGGTAATAGCGATCATAAAGAGACATCAACCCTGCGCCTTTTCCATTTTGTGCGTCGCTCAATGCGACTTCCAGGTCGGGCCAAATGGACGATGAGTACATTGCAAACGTGACGGCCGAATATGCAATCGCTTGATTCACCAGTGCACGATTTTTAGAAACCAAGAGTGGCTCAGTATCGAGTCTTTGAATTAGTTCATCGAACGCGGCTTCGGCATGTCCACCGTTATAGAACTTGCATTTCTTATTTGCAGAACATTGTGCAAGAAACTTTGAAAATTCAGTTTCAAATCCCTTTGCTTGCTGCAGTCCACCTTCGATGTAATCGGCAGTGGGATCTGCTGCACCATCGAGCACTGCTGCGCGAACAGTGGATGGGAACAAAGTTGCCCACGTCGCCCCCAGTTCACTGCCGTACGAGAATCCGAAGTAGGTAATTTTTTGTTCGCCTAGTGCGGCACGTATCTTGTCCATGTCTCGTGCAGTTGCATTGGTAGATATATAGGGAAGAATCGCACCGCTTTTCTTTTGACATTCATCGGCAAAAGCTTTCGAGATATCGATAACTGCCTGACGCTCCGCATCATTTTGTGGTGATGGGTCTGCGGTGAAGTACTTGTCGTAGTTATCGACACAATCGACATGGGGAGTCGAGTCACCCGTACCCCGGGGATCCCAACCGATGATGTCGAATGTATCGATGAGATCAGAACTGAGGTATGACGATGCGTTCTCGGCAATAGAGGTACCCCCAAATCCTGGGCCTCCAGGATTGACAAGCATCGAACCAATACGTTTCGTGCGAATTTTGGCTGGGCTCTTCACCAACTTGAGGGAAAAGGAACCGATGTCCGGTTTGTTGTAGTCGTACGGCACTGAGAAGCGTGCACACATGAGTGGGTCGAGCGAATCGACTGAACATGATTTCCACTTGATTGATCCACCGATTGCAGGGGTGAACATTGTGCTCGCTGTGACAGGGGAGATAGTGGTAGCTGGAGTGGCAGAACTGGAACTACATGCTGTCGCCCCAAACGTGAGGGAAGCGACAATTGCTAGACGACGAAGCACGAGAAAGAACACTACGCCCCCGTTCGCCCGTAGCCTCAACAGGGTGCGAATGGGTCCTCATAGTTTCTTGCCAGGTGATGCCAGTGCCGTACAAGGATCTCGTTTAAAGCGTGATTCATTGCGGCGTGTCTGGCTCTTTGCTGGTCCGTATCGAACGGAAATACTTACTTTCCTCACAGCCATCGTGGTGTCTGCTGTTTTGGCTCTTGCACCGCCTTTGTTGTTTCGTGCAATCCTCGACCACGCAATTCCCGACGCGAATCGTGGGCTCATCACCACCTTGGCAATTGTGGTCGTATTCGCCGCTATTGGCGATGCTGGTTTGGCCATTGTGCAACGGTGGTTGAGTTCTCGAATTGGTGAAGGACTTATTTACGACCTTCGCGTTGCCTTGTTCGACAAAGTTGAGCAGATGCCCATTGCGTTTTTCACTCGCACTCAAACTGGCTCATTAACTAGTCGCCTGAATAACGATGTAGTGGGTGCGCAAAATGCCGTGACCTCAACACTCGGCAGTGTTGTGTCGAACGTTGTGGTATTGATTACAACGTTGGGGGCAATGATTGCTTTGGAGTGGCGTCTCACATTGTTGTCACTTGTTGTCTTGCCTCTTTTCATCATCCCGGCCAAACGGGTGGGCACCAAGTTGGGTGACATAGCGCGTCAACAAATGGATCTCAATGCGCAGATGAATACGCAGATGAACGAACGATTCAATGTTGCTGGTGCATTAG
>WLEX01000214.1 GCA_009704065.1 Actinomycetota bacterium | reverse complement strand
TCTGGTGCAAACGACCAAATGAACTCAGATAGTGACCCAGTCTCTTCAATTAGTTCAAGCGCACGTGCAGCGTTATTAATCGTTGCTTCAATTTTGCCGCGATGGCGCACAATGCCCGCATCAAGAACAAGGCGTTCGATATCTTTCTCGCCATATCGAGCAACAGTATCCATGTCGAATGTGTCAAAACTCCTGCGAAAATTTTCACGCTTGCGCAAAATAATTAGCCACGAAAGTCCTGCTTGAAATCCCTCTAGGCAGATTTTTTCGAACAGACGTTGATCATCGACGACGGGTCGGCCCCATTCGGTGTCGTGATATTCGATGTATTGCTCATCGTCGCCTGGCCACCAGCACCGAAATGTGTTCGTATCAGTTGGTCGAAGCCATTCGGAAGTCACGCGATGAAGCGTAGGTGACTATTTGTTTTTTGCGAAACGAGAAAAGAAGCCAGGCTTCGCAGAAGCATTTTTCTCGCCATCAGTTCGACACGAACAACGATCAGCTTTTGCCACATGGCCAAGCACTTGCTCTACGTGTGCACCACAGCCAGCCCAGTTGGGCTTGTTGCATTTTTTACAGGTTACTTGTCTACACATACCCCCTAGGGTATCAGTCGAAGCGATATTCACCATATGCGCCATGGCATTTCTCCGTGTGACCCCCGCCACCCGAAGAGGGCTACGGTTTGCCCATGGCTACAGAAACCCTGGTTCCCGGATTCACCAATAAGAGACTGTGGTTGGTGCTGGGTGCACTGGCACTTGCTGTCATGTTGGCAAACCTCGAGACCTCCATCATTGCCACGGCGCTTCCCACCATTACAGGCCAATTCAATGCGTTCGAAAGTTTTGCGTGGGTTGGCACTGCCTACATCGTTACGTCGGCTATCAGCACACCACTACTTGGCAAGTTGTCCGATCTGTACGGCCGTCGCTTAATTTTCCAGTCCACCATGGCGGTGTTCCTCGTCGGATCAATCTTGTGCGGCATGTCGCAAACAATGAATCAACTCATCGCTGCACGTGCTTTTCAAGGAATGGGTGGCGGAGGAATTCAAGCACTTGCATTCGCCATCCTCGGCGACATTCTTCCCCCACGTGAACGTGGCCGTTATATGGGGTACTTCACACTTGCGTTTGTGGGGTCTTCAATACTTGGGCCACTTGTGGGTGGCATCATCATCGATAACTACACATGGCCATGGATTTTCTACATCAATGTGCCCTTCATCATCGTCGTTGCTTCTATTTGCCACTTTGCATTGAAACTTCCGTTTAAGCGTCGTACCGCAAAACTCGATTTTACTGGTGCTGGTTTATTGTCTCTTACAATTGCCTCGCTCATGATTGGGCTTGAAGAAGGGCGTCACGGCTGGACACAACAGCACGTACTTGTTCTCTTCTCAGTGGCAGTTGTTGGGCTCATTGCATTTATCAAAGTCGAACAACGTGCTGAAGAGCCGATGATTCCACTGAAGTTGTTTTCTAACGACATCGTTCGCACCTGTGCACTTCTTGGCATGTGCGCCGGTGTCGTCACCTATGGTGCAGGTTCATTCCTGTCGTTGTACTTCCAAGATTCATTACTTGTTTCACCAACCGAATCAGGACTACGTGGATTGCCACAAATGGTGGGAGTCACTCTTGCGACATTCGGAATTGGGCGTCTTATTGCGAAGTCAGGTAAATACAAACGCTTCCCTATCATCGGCAGCATTTTTTCCATCACTGGTTTGTTGTTAGTTGCTCAGATTAACGGTTCTACCAAATATCTATTTTTGGTCATTCCTATGATTTTTATGGGCTTTGGTTCAGCTTCAGTTTTCACAACAACTTCTATTGCTAGTCAGAACGCAGTGGAGTTCCATGACCTCGGTGTAGCAACTGCAACAGTGATGTTTTTCCGTTCGTTAGGTGGATCATTTGGTCTTGCCATTTTCGGAACTGTGTTGAATTCAACAATCCGAAGTGAAATTCCAAAACGTATCGATCTCGCCGCTGACAAAGCGTCGAGCATCATTCGCTCACCAAAAGAAATTGCCGCACTACCTGCTGCTTCTCGACAAGCCGTCATCGACAGCGTGGCCTTGGGTGTGAGCCGTATCTATTGGTTGTGTGGCGGAGTCATGCTGATCGCTTTACTACTTGCCGTCATTTTGCGCGAACAACCGTTGCGCATGCGAGCAGGATTATCTGATGCAATGGAAGGCTCAGGCGCCTAACTGCGACTCACCCTTGTTCTAGGGTGAAGACATCGATACGACGTGTACGTATCCATATTGGTGTGACCACCCAGTGTTTCTTCTCAGAGTTCTACGGAACGGAGCTGTATGTCGCCTGCGCTTCACGCCACCTCTATTTGCCCCATAGTGCAAAAAATCGATTCACTAGTTCTGCACGAACTAACTACTGAATCAGTGCGACAAGCACTCGAGGGTTTAGCAATGGTCGATGCGTGGATTGAATCTCAGAAGCTTCATCTCACGCGACGACTACAAGAATTAGCCGCTTCTTCGCCTTCAGTTGTGCCCGCCCATGTCATAGCGTCAGCAAGCGGAGTTACCCGTAGCGAAGCCAAGCGAGGTGTTGCCCGTGTCGATACTTTGTCGCTGGTTCCTCAGCTCGAGTCAGCACTTTCCACTGGTGCTGTCTCCATCGCGCATGTCGACGCCGTCACTCAGGCAATGTCACATCTCTCACCTACCGATAAACAAAAAGTTGCCAGTCAGGGGAATTGGATCAATATGGTGGCCTCACACACCACTCCCGATAACTTCGCGCGTGCTGTACGTCGGGCCGTACAGCAGGTGTACGCCGATTCTGGCCTCACTCAGCTCGAACAGCAACGGCGGCGAACCTTCTTGCGCCATTGGGTCGACCGCGATTCAGGCATGGTATGCATCCGTGGCGAATTCGATCCCGAATCAGGGTTGCAAATAGTCGGACGATTGCAAAACACTGTCGATCGATTATTTCGAGAAGGAAGTGTCAATGGTGAGCCACGATCACCCGATCAATTACGTGCCCTTAGTTTGTGCGCCTTGGTACTCGACAGCTCTACCAATTCAGCCGATCATATTTCCTCGGCATATGCACGAGCTGATGTCAGCGTTGTGGTCGACCTGAAAACGTTGCAAACAGGTATTCACCGGCATTCAGTTATTCATACTGGTACCGACATCGATATACCAATCGACACCATTCGTCGCATTGCATGTGAGGCGAAAATCATTCCCATCGTT
>WLEX01000213.1 GCA_009704065.1 Actinomycetota bacterium | reverse complement strand
GTCTGGCTGTTACACAACAACATCACCGAGAGTAGTGTCATCTCATTCACAAGGGGGAACCGTGGTAGCAGTACAAGGAACAATGAAGCCAGGATTCGAGGCAGTGGGCGAGGCGTTTGCAGCAAACTTCGCCACCGATTTCGAAGTAGGCGCATCGGTAGCAGTCATCCATAAAGGCGAAATGGTGGTTGATATCTGGGGCGGTCACAGCGATATGGAACGCACCAAAGATTGGCAGAGTGACACCATCATCAACGTGTGGTCCACCACGAAGACCATGATGTTTCTCACATTGCTCACCTTGGCCGATCGCGGCGAAATTTCATTGTCTGATCCCGTGTACAAGTACTGGCCCGAGTTCAAAGCAAATGGCAAAGAGGGCGTAGAGATTCGTCATCTCATGGCACACACCGCAGGTTTATCGGGTTGGGCTGAGCCCATGACTGAAGCAGACCTTCACAACCACGATAAGTGTGCTGCAGTGCTTGCCGCGCAAGCACCGTGGTGGGAACCTGGCACACAATCGGGATATCACGCCATCACCCAGGGTTACCTCATCGGCGAACTAGTAAAGCGCGTAACTGGAGTCAGTCTTGGCACTTTCGTTCGTGACACGTTTGCGCAACCGCTTGGTGCAGATTTTCACATTGGAACAGCCGCCGAACATGATTCGAGGGTTGCGTTGGTGATTCCAGCAGAAGTGGGAACACCACCCACCATGGACCCCACTTCAGTTGCTGCACGTACCTATAGCAATCCACTTATGAATGCGCGTATGGCATGGACACCAGAATGGCGTCGATGCGAGAGCCCAGCAGCAAATGGTCACGGCAATGCGCGTTCCGTTGCACAAATCCAATCAATCATTTCTCATGGTGGTGAAGCAGGTGGAAAACGTTTCCTGTCGGCATCGGGAGTAGAAGCATTGTTTGCTGAACAATCAAGTGGACAAGATCTTGTATTGGGTGTTCCCATGAAGTTCGGTATGGGATACGGCTTGAACTCAGAGTTCTCACCCATCAGCCCGAATGCTCGTGCATGTTTCTGGGGTGGATGGGGCGGTTCGCTCGTAGTGAACGATCTCGACGCTGAATTGACTTTCGCTTATGTGATGAATCGAATGGGTGACGGCACAGTGGGCGATATGCGCGCAGCTGGTCCACTCATGGCCACATACGGAGTAATTGGTTAATTACTTCGGCGTAATACGCAATGTTGCAATTTGGAATGGTTGCAACGTGATGGCAAACGAGTCATCACCGTTTGGCAACAGCTGATGTTCCGATGGTGTTTCCAGGGCATCACACAGAGTTGCTGAATTACCAGCGATCTGTAATGAGCCATGTGTTCGACCACCACGGGTTTCCCACACGCGCACAATCACATCGTCACTGCCGTCATCTGCTGGTTTTATTGCGCTGATCATTGCACCAGGCACATCGAGCGAAATATGTGTTGGCGACAGGCGAGGAGCACCATCGAAGATGCGCACCGGATGCGCCATTAACGCAGCAGTGTGTTCAATGTTGTTGGCCAACGGGTCGCCGGAGGTGAGAAGCACCGCCCACTCGAGGTGTTGCTGGCCAAGATCTGCTTGAGGATCGGGGAAGCGTGGTGAGCGCAACACCGTCAGTCGTAACGCATCACCACGAATGTCATATCCACGAGGACCGTCAGCCATGAGCGCAGCACCAAATGTAGGTTCGCTAATGGCAACGTAGCGATGCGCGCACACTTCGAACCGCGCAATATCCCAACTGGTATTGGAATGGCGGGCACGCATCACATGACCGAATTGGGTTCCGCAGGCAGCAGTTAATGATCGCATGTCGGTAGGCAACACCCACTGCAACCGTTGTTCTTGCTCATGCCAATCAGCATCAATAGAAACATCGAGTTGTGATGCGCCGGCGCGCAATGTGTAGCGAACGGTAAAGCGTGATGCCTCGGTCTCTAATGCACATTCCACAATGACACGCAGTGGTGACGATTCCACCACTACTGGTGGAGCTATTGCACGCAGTGGAATTGCTGGAGCATTGGCATCGGTCATATCGATATCCCACGCGTCGTATTCCGCTGGCGTGTCTTGCTTGAGTACGAATTGTGCACGTTGACCATCGGGCAGAAGATTGCGAGCACCATTACTAATGGTGCCGATGGTGCCGTCTGGATGAACAACCACAGTGAGGGTGTCATTGGTAAGCGTGATGGTGTCGTCATGGTTGACTACTGAGACAGCAGGGACTTCGACAGGGAGCGTTGTAGAAGGTATTGCAGCGCCGAAAGGAAGCGCTTCTACCCACATCGGCACAGCATCAACATCGACAACTCCACACAGCGGAACAGGTGCAGGGTTTGCAATGTGAGTTTCGCCAGTAGCCACCGGAATAATGCGAACAAGCAACGACTCGATTTCGCCAGCAATTGCTGCATGTTCGGCTTCGGCATCATCGTGTACCCAGGCAATTGAAGAACCAGGAATGATGTCGTGAAATTGTTGTGTCAGAACCCGTTGCCACAATTCGTCGATGCCGGTCGGGCGAACTCCGGCCAGAGCGGACCACAGTTCAAGCTCGTGTAACAAACGCTCACTAGAGCGGTTGCCTTGCTTTGTTCCTACTTGTGTGGAGTAAGTACCACGATGCTTTTCGAAATACATTTCGCCCACCCATGTAGGCGCTGTCGTTCCGTATTCCTCTTGTGAATCTGCAAAGAATCCGCTGACAGTTCCAAAAGTAACTCGCGGTACGCCATTGAGGTCTGCGGCAAGACGACCACGATCAATCATGGTTTGGGTCGGGCCACCACCACCATCGCCGTGTCCGTAGAGAACGAGAGAGTGACTAGAACCAACATGATCTTGATAATTGTGTTCAGCAAATCTCAATTGTGATGGCGTGAGAAGAGCGTTGTATGTATCAACAGGGCTGAAATGCGTAAACACTTTGGTGCCGTCGATTCCTTCCCACCAAAAAGTGTGGTGAGGGAATTTGTTTGTTTCATTCCAGCTGAGTTTTTGGGTAAAGAACCATTGGCATCCGGCATGCGACACAATTTGCGGCAGGGATCCTGGGTATCCAAAATCATCGGGCAAGAATGCACCGTTGCACGTAAGGCCAAACCATTCGGTGAATGAACGTTGTCCTTGCACCAACTGGCGTAACAGACTTTCACCTGATGGCAAGTTGAGATCAGTTTCCACCCACATGCCGCCCACAACTTCCCAACGTCCTTCGCGCACAAGAG
>WLEX01000212.1 GCA_009704065.1 Actinomycetota bacterium | reverse complement strand
TGCTCCACTTCGATTAGCGCCCTTCATTTGCGCCTTCATACTGCGGCCATCAAACGCCCTGTCGGTAGTGAAACCGGCATGGCGCAGCTCATGAGAAAGCGTGAGCGCATGGACCCCATTCACCGTGTCAACCACATATACATCGATTTGTGGTGAGCCAAATTCAAAACACTGTTCCGCATCGCAGGCAAGCAGTGTGCGATCGACGCCGAGAGCAAAGCCAATTCCAGGCGTAGCCGGACCACCGAGGTCCTCTACTAGCCCGTCGTATCGACCTCCCCCGCCAACAGCATTTTGTGCAGAGTCGAGAGATGACGAAATAAATTCAAAGGTTGTGCGACGGTAGTAGTCGAGTCCGCGTACTAGACGCTCATTCACAACGAACGGAATGTCGAGAGTACGCAGTCCCGCACACACAGATGCAAAGTGGGCAGCCGCATCGTTGCTGAGATAATCGCCAATAGTGGGCGCACTGGCAATTGCTGCAGCGTCCTGTGGGCGTTTCGAGTCGAGCACGCGTAATGGATTTCTCTCCAGAGTCGCAAGCGCCTCCGCACTTAACTCGTCCCTACGTGATTCGAAATACGAGGCCAAGGCCTCTACGTAACGGCCACGATCACCCGCATCACCGAGTGAATTCACAATGAGGGTCACATTTTGGAGGCCGATGGCCTTGTAAAAGTTCCACCCCAAAGAAATCACTTCAACATCAAGATGCGGATCATCGACACCAAGAACTTCGATTCCGACTTGATCGAACTGGCGATACCGACCGGCCTGGGGTCGCTCATACCGAAAGTTTGGACCTGAGTACCAAACTTTCCACGGCGGTATGGGTCGATGTTGCGCGTAGGCACGACACACACTGGCCGTATGTTCAGGCCGCAACGCGATATGACGTCCGCCCTTATCGACGAAGTCGTACATCTCTTTTGTAACCACATCGGTTGCGTCACCAAGACGTTGGAATACTCCAAGGTCTTCAAACATGGGTGGGACTATGCACTGGTAGCCCGCAGATTCAACCTCGGCGGCAAAAATTCGAACTAATTCGCGCCATCGCCCCGCATCGGGGGGCATGATGTCGCGAGTTCCAGGGCTTGTTTGGAATGACGACACGACAGTTCAGGCTAGTCGGAAGCCCCACCCGGAACGATGCGATATGCGTCGTAGACCGAATCGATCGACTTAATGACTCGTAGGACGAATTCGAGATGGTTTGGATCGGCCAATTCGAACTCAAACCGCATCTTTGCCACACGGTCTGAGCCCGTATGGGTACTACATGCCACGATGTTGACATGCTGCTCGCTGAGGGCATTGGCCACGTCGCGCAACAGCTTGCTTCGGTCGAGAGCCACCACCTCGACCCCGGCATTGAACATGGTTCCGGGCGACGTCCGTGCCCATTCAACGTCGATCATGCGAGTCGGCTCGTCTTCTCCCAAGGTGCTTGCGTTGGCACAGTCGGCCCGGTGAACACTAACCCCGCGACCCTTGGTGACAAACCCAAGGATGTCGTCACCGGGCACAGGCGTACAACAACGAGAGAGCCGCACTAGGACATCTTCTAGCCCTTCTACATGGATACCCGTGGCACTTCGCTTTTCAGTAGTGACACGGTCGACTCGCATCGGCATCGCCAATTGTTCGTCGCTACCTTCACGCCGCACCGAACGACCAATGCGTTGTGCGAACCCTCGCGCAGACACATGATGCTCGCCAATGGCTGCGAACAATGTGTCGAGGTCTGCCATGTTGAGCGCTTCAAGTTCTTGAACAAATGCATCCGATGTCCAGATGCGCTGTACGGGCAATCCCTCACGACGCAGTTCGGCCGTTAATTCGTCCCTGCCGACGTCGACCATGTCTTCTCGACGCTCACGACTAAACCAGTTCTTAATTTTATTACGGGCTCTTGGTGACTGAACAAAACCGAGCCAATCACGAGATGGTCCAGCGTCTTCCACTTTTGATGTAAAGATCTCACACGAATCTCCCGATGCGAGAGTGGAGTCGAGAGAGACTAAACGTCCATTTACCCGAGCACCGACACATGAATGACCTACTTCGGTATGCACTGCATATGCAAAGTCGACAGGCGTTGAATTAATGGGAAGAGTGATCACCCTTCCCTTAGGAGTGAATACGAATACTTCTTCTTGCTCGAGATCATTTTTAAGATCGGCCATGAATTCGTTCGGATCAAAAATTTCCGACTGCCAGTCGATAATGCGGTTTAACCAGTCACTGTCATTCGCATCTGTACCTTCTTTGTAAGCAAAGTGGGCAGCTACACCACGTTCGGCACGATCATGCATTTCACGAGTACGGATTTGCACCTCGAGAGTTTTGCCAGCTGGCCCAATCACGGTTGTGTGTAGCGATTGATACAAGTTGAACTTTGGCATTGCGATGTAGTCCTTGAACCGACCCACCACCGGACGCCATTTTCCGTGAATGCAACCGAGCGCGCCATAGCAATCACGGACACTGTCGACGATGATACGAATAGCTATGAGGTCGAAAATCTCATCGAAGTCACGGTCCTTCTGAACCATCTTTTCGTAGATGCTCCATAGATGTTTTCCGCGCCCAGTAACTTCGCCCACGATATTTACTTCACCCAATCGAGCATTCACCTCAGCAATGGCCTTAGCCAAATAAATGTCTCTTTCAGGCGCACGAGAAGACACCAGGTGATCGAGTTCGGCGAATCGCTTTGGATACAGAGCAGCAAAAGACAGATCTTCTAACTGCTGCTTCATGTCTTGCATTCCTAAACGATTGGCAAGCGGTGCGTAAATGTCGAGCGTCTCTTGCGCTGTGCGTTGCTGCTTCTCAATCGATACACCGGCAAGCGTGCGCATATTGTGCAAACGGTCGGCCAACTTAATAACCAACACGCGCATGTCTCGCGCCATAGCAACGAGCATTTTTCGCATCGTTGCAGCTTGTTGGGCTTCACGAGAATCGAATTGCAGTCGTTCTAACTTGGTCACACCATCGACAAGAGTTGCAACTTCGTCACCGAAGTCACGTTGAACATCTTCAAGTGTTATCTCGGTGTCTTCAACAGCATCGTGCAGCAAAGCTGCAGCAAGAGAAATTTCATCGAGACCGATATCGGCAACAATGCGAGCAACAGCAATGGGATGATTGATATACGCCTCGCCAGAGGAACGCATTTGATTGGTGTGAGCCACACGCGCCACTTCGTAGGCACGGTTAATAATGGACACTGACGCTTTGGGATGGCGACGGCGATATGCCGTTAAGAGCG
>WLEX01000211.1 GCA_009704065.1 Actinomycetota bacterium | reverse complement strand
CTCGTGACCTATGTGTTTGGCCATGGCTTACCCAAACATGGCAAATGCCTCACCGATCGAAGCGATGTGGTGAAACTGCAGCGCACCGGGCACGAATATTCGGCCTATGTAGTGGAAGCCTGCCCCCAGTGTCGCTGGCACCATTTATTGCGTATTTTGCCCATTGCCGGCCGGGGAAAACGGCGCGCGGCCCAATAATTTGGCGGATTTCGTGCCGTTTGGCCACATCCGTGCACACATAGAGATATGGCTAGTGCGCAGACAAGGTTGCATCACCCCTGTGGGAGGGTGATTTCGAGCAGGTACGCTCACCAAGTCATATTCACCCTGCCCCTTAGGGGGCCCCGGGAACGTACTCGGGTCCGAAGGGAGGTCACACGCAATGCGTGCATACGAACTCATGGTCATTATTAGCGGCAAGCTCGAAGAGAGCTCAGCCCATGCATGGTTGAAAACCATCACTGCATCTATCAACAACGTTGGTGGTCAAGTGCATGGCAACCCCGATTGGTGGGGCAAGCGTCGCTTGGCATATCCCATCTTGAAGCAAGATGACGGCTACTACGCAGTCTTCAATCTTCTTGCCGAAGGTGGCGCCATGGACGAAGTCGAGCGCGGTTTCCGCATCTCTGACGATGTTCTTCGCCACAAGTTGCTCCGCCTTCCCGATGACGAAGCTGCTCGCCGCGGCATGGTCTCGGCGGTTTAGTCCGTCCACTTCGAGCGACCTGCTCTCGAACAACACTTCAATTCGGAAGGAGCCACTCTCATGGCCGACAACTCAATCACTTTGGTGGGAAATCTCACCCGCGATCCAGAACTCCGCTTCACCACTGGTGGCAAGGGCGTCGCATCATTCGGCATAGCCGTTGGTCGTCGCTACCAAGTCAATGGTGAATGGCAAGAGCAAACCTCATACTTCAACATCGTTGCATGGGGTCCTATGGGCGAAAACGCCGCAGCAACCTTTACTAAGGGAATGCGCGTCATCGTCTCAGGCCGTCTCGAGCAGCGCGAGTATCAAAACCGCGAAGGCGAAAAGCGCACCGCAATCGAAATCAACGCAGACGAAATCGGGCCAAGCCTTCGCTGGGCAACCGCATCAGTCGAGCGCACCCCACGTACCGATGGTGGCAACACCGGCGGCAATCGTGGTGGTGGCCAAGCATCAGGCGGCAACGCCGGTGGTGGCGATTACTTCCCAGCCGACGAAGAGCCTTTCTAGGCCCTATTTATTCCTTCCCCTGAAACCTTCCCTCTTACAAGGACCCCATCATGACTAGTAAAACGAACAAAATTCGTAACGCCCGCGAGGCAAACCGCAAATTCAAAAAGAAGGCCAACCCACTGGCCATCGAAAAAGTAGTTTTCATCGACTACAAAGATGTGAGCTTGCTTCAGCGCTTTATGTCCGATCGCTCAAAGATCCGTGGCATGCGCATGAGCGGTGCCAACGTGCAACAACAGCGCGACCTGGCAACAGCAATCAAGAACGCACGCGAAATGGCATTGTTGCCATACACAAAGCGCACCGTCAGCACCCGTGCACCACGCCCAGGTAAAGAAGGTCGTGAAGACGAGGCAAGCCTCGAGATGCCAGATCAGAGCATCGCATCATCGTTCGTGCCTGAAGGCGAAGACGCACCAGTCGACGCAATAGAGACCGCAGCAGAAGCGACCGAAGTGGTCGAAGCAGAAGTGGAGGCATAAGCCATGAACGTGATTCTTCGTGAAGATATCGCCGGAGTCGGACGCCGTGGCGACATTGTCGCCGTTGCCGATGGCCATGCGCGTAACTACTTGTTCCCACGCGGACTTGCTCTTGTAGCAACCGATGGTGCAGTGAACCAAGCAAATGCAATGCGTCGCGCTCGCGACCTGCGCACAGCAGCCGATCGTGCTTCAGCACAAACAGTTGCCGAGGCACTTACCTCTCGCTCATTCACTGTGAAGGCAAAAGCCGGTAATGAAGGTCGTTTGTTCGGCTCAGTTACCACTGCCGACATCGTGTCTGCACTTGCAGCTCAAGCTGGCGTCACCCTCGATCGCAAGACCATCGTGGCTCAGCCCATCCGCACCACCGGCTCGCACACGGCACTTGTTCGTTTGCATGCCGATGTTGAGTGCACTGTGAAGTTGTCGGTTGTTGCGGGCTAAAGCTCGCAACAAGCACACCTTTATCCCCAGCTTTGGGACCTTGTCCCCACGGCTATCCACAAGTATTTCGCAGGGTTATCCACTAGCAATCCACAGCCTTTTGCAGGCAGGGTAGAGGATCTCTATGAGCGACTTCATCGAACGGTCTGACCGTCCCTCTGCACCACGTGCCACGCGCAGCGATAGCCGCGTGCCACCGCACAACCTCGATGCAGAAGCGTCACTCCTTGGCGCCATGTTGCTAAACGATGAGCCCGTCGGATTAGCGATTGAACAACAACTTGTTGCAGAAGATTTCTACAAGCCAGCGCACGGTCATGTGTTTGCAGCCATTCGTTCGTTGTCGAGTGCTGCCGAAGCAATCGATGCTGTCACTGTTGCCGATGAATTGCGTCGCAACAATTTGCTCGATGAATTAGGCGGCCTCAACTTTTTGCTCGAACTGCAAAATGCCACACCATCTATTAGTAGCGCCGGCCGTTACATTCGCATTGTTCGCGACACATCTATCTTGCGCCGCCTTATTCGTGGCGCAAGTGACATTGCCGACATTGGATATTCCGCACCAGCCGATATCAAGATCGCAATCGATAAAGCTGAACAAATTGTGTTCGACATAGGCGACGAACAAATTTCTGACTCGTTACAAAAACTTCATGACCTCACTGGTTCTGTTGCACAAATTCTTGAAGATCGTTTCGATGCAAAAGCAGAAATCACTGGTGTGCGTACCGGTTACGCAAAGCTCGACAAATTGTTGTCTGGCTTGCAACCAGGAACTCTCAACATTGTTGGTGCTCGACCCGCTGTAGGTAAGAGTGCGTTCGCATTGGGTATGGCAGTAAGCGGTGCACGCGCCACCAACCGCCCCGTGTTGTTTTTCTCGCTTGAAATGTCGGCAACCGAACTCACACAGCGAATTCTTTCCGCCGAGGCACAAGTCGATTCTGATCGCATGCGTACCGGCCGTTTGCAAGATGCCGACTGGACAAAAATCACGAATGCCATCAACCGCCTCGAGATTCCTTTATATATCGACGACACTGCACAAATTACGGTGATGCAGATTCGTCAGAAATTGCGCCGCGTTAATGTTTCCGATTCGCCACCAGCAATGGTTGTTATCGACT
>WLEX01000210.1 GCA_009704065.1 Actinomycetota bacterium | reverse complement strand
GCTCGTGAGGTACTGAGCGCCCCTGGTGTATTGGCACTCATGCTTGCCAATCTCACGTTTTACATCGGCATCATGTTGCAAGCCACCACATTGGGCAAGCACGTGTTCGACATAACCGACCGTGAACTCGATATTGGCTGGTTGGGTCTTGCCGAGTTTGCACCTGCTGTGTTGTTTGCTTTGGTTACGGGTTCTGTAGCTGATCATTTCAATCGCAAACACGTTGCGCTCATTGCTCTTGGTGGAGAAGCGATTTGCTCAGTCGGATTAGTGCTGTATGCGCGAACTGACCCAACGAGTGCGATGCCAATCTTCATGTTGGCGTTTATGTTTGGCGTGGCACGTGCTTTCTTGTCGCCAGCATTGCGCCCGATGGCACCCATGATTGCTCCCGAAGGCGGCATACCTCGCGTTGTTGCGTTTTATAGCGCTACGTGGACCGGTGCAGTCATTATCGGTCCAGCAGCAAGTGGTTTTTTATACGCTGCTGCGCCATGGATTGCATATGCAGTGGCCGCTGGGCTCATTGTTGCCGGAATGCTTGCTTTGTCAACCATCCACATTCCCCACGATAAGGCTCGTCAGCAAGCAGCAGAACGACCCACGGTGAAACATGCGATGGAAGGTTTTCACTTCATTCGGCGCACTCCAATTTTGCTTGCAGTGATTTCGCTTGATCTGTTTGCAGTGTTGTTTGGTGGGGCAGTGGCACTGTTGCCCGTGATCGCTGAAGAGCAATTGAACGTCGGTGATGTCGCCTATGGCTGGCTACGTGCTGCCGGCGGTATTGGGGCTGCAGTCATGGCCATTTTCCTCGCATTTCGCCCTGTACGTCGCAAGGTGGGGCGCATGCTGTTTCTCGTCATCGCTGTCTTTGGGGTCTCCACCATTGTTCTCGGTCTCACGCATTCATATGTAGTGGCTTTCTGTGCAGTGTTGATCTTGAGTGCAGCCGACATGGTGAGTGTGTTCATTCGAGGTTCGATTGCACCATTAGTTACTCCCGATGAAAAACGGGGTCGCGTGTCTGCCATGGAAAATGTTTTCATCGGGGCCTCTAACGAATTAGGAGCATTCGAGTCGGGGGCAGTGTCGAGTCTCGCGGGCACACCGGCCACGGTGGTAGGCGGCGGTATTGCAACACTCGCCATTGTCGGACTGTGGTGGGTTAAGTTCCCATCGCTACGAGATGTCGACACATTTGAAGAATTGGATCCTGCTGCACCATGACCACACACATTGTTCGCACCGCATGCACTCTCGACTGTCCCGATACGTGCTCGCTCGACGTCACTGTCACCGATGGAGTCATTACCGACATTGATGCTGCAAAGACTGGTGATGTGAATTCGTTTACGCAAGGGTTCATTTGTCAGAAAGTGCAAATGAGTACAAAGCGTATTTATTCGCCAGAGCGAATTATGACTCCACTTATTCGTAATGGAAAGAAAGGTTCAGGGGAGTTTCGTGCAGTGTCATGGGATGAAGCACTCGACCTTGTTGCGAGTCAAATTGAGAGTGCAATTGAGACTCATGGGGTAAATAGCATTGCTCCATATTTGTACAACTCGTCATCAGGAATCATCGAGGCAACGAGTGCAACGAATGAGTTATTTGCACGATTGGGATGTCCTGAGATTGAGCACACTATTTGCGCTCACACATATGGCATAGCGTGGCAACAAGTATTTCCTGGTCTTGCTTCGGCCGATCCACAAGCAATCCCATTCGCCAAACTGTTGGTGGTCTGGGGTGCCAACTCCACTGCCTCTAACTCGCACCTTGCTCCACTCATCAACGAGTGCAAAGCAAACGGTGGCACAGTGGTTGTAGTCGACCCGCGTCGCACGGGCATCGCAGATCGTGCCGACGTGCACGTTTCGTTATTGCCCGGCACCGATGCGGTATTTGCAATGGCTATTACGGCTGAACTTGAGCGCACCGGGAAATTAGACGCCGATTTTATCTCACAACATGTGTACGGAGCCGAAGAGTACTTAGCAAAATGTCGTACGTGGTCACTCGAACTTGCTGCATCGGAATGCGGCATCGATGTTGCACTGCTGCAACAGTGTATTGCACTAATTGCTACCTCGTCACCGGCCATGTTGCGAATGGGATACGACGTTGAGCGAGGTGCCAACGGTGGAAGTGGCATGTTGGCCATTTTCTCTTTGTGGGCAGTGGCCGGCCACTTTGGAAAACTGGGCAGTGGCATTGTTGGCTCAACTTCCCGTGCCTCGTCAGCACGTGTTGCATCTCTTCTTCCTTCCATCGATACCAACAGGCACAAAGTCAACATGAATCATGTGGGTCGTTGGCTTGCGGGAGCTGATGCACCATCTGTTCTTGTGGTGCAGGGCGCGAACCCGGCGGTGACGGCAAACGATCAGCAACTGATGCTTGCTGGTTTAGAAAACGAAGCGGTGTTTACCGTGGTGCACGATCAGGTGATGACCGACACGGCCCGATATGCCGATGTTATTTTTCCTGCTACAACTCAATTTGAAGTAGACGATGCAGCAGGTAGCTACGGCTCGTTTGTCTTGCAGCGAGTTAATAAAGTGATTGAGCCCGTAGGGGAGTCGCGTTCTAACGATTGGGTCGGTCGCGAATTGGCGGCTCGACTGAACGTGGAAATCACCACGCCAAGAATCGCTGATGTAGACCTTGAACAATCAACTGTGGTGCTGAACACAGAAGTAAGTGTGCAATTTCTCCACACATTCCCCGAAGGCGGCAAAGCGGTTCTTCATTCGCCCCTTTCAGAACTACCTCTTCCTGCACCGCAAGTAGGTAGAGGGAGCACGAGTGAATTTATGCGTTTGCTCACCTCTGCCACATCTCGCACTACTAACTCTATGTTTGCAGAGTTCAATGCCCCGAAGGCTGCGGTGAGTGTGCATCCGATCGATGCACAATTACGAGGACTTGCTGATGGCGACACTGTGGTGGTGCATAACGAACTTGCACGAGTGGTGCTGCCTGTATCTGTTGATACACGAATGAGGCCCGGTGTCTGTGAGATTCCCAAAGGCTTATGGATGAGACATACGGCAAGTGGTTTGATTTCAAATGCGCTCATCGCTGATGGGGTCAACGATTTGGGTGGCGGGGCGTGCTTCAATGAAGCATTAGTTCTCATTGAAAAGGACCCATCACATGGCTGAGATTTTGACCAAGGTAGAAAAACTCACAAAACGCGGAGTCATCGTTGAATTCAAAGAGTTCATCAACCGAGGTAATGTCATCGCCTTGGCTGTTGCCTTTGTGATGGGTGCATCTTTTAAGACCGTGGTCGACTCTTTT
>WLEX01000021.1 GCA_009704065.1 Actinomycetota bacterium | reverse complement strand
GAGGCCGCCCTAGAACACGAGGTCTAATCAGGCCCCGTGGCAGGGCAAGAGAGAGTCGCTATGCTGAAGGTCCACGCGGATGTGGCTCAGTGGTAGAGCATCACCTTGCCAAGGTGAGGGTCGCGAGTTCGAATCTCGTCATCCGCTCCAATAAACAACGGCCCCCATTACGGGGGCCATTGTTGTATCTGAGGGGGTTTCAGATGGTTCAGTTCGGGGTGCATCTCGGTTGCCAGAACGCCAGCGTTGAAGAGCTGCGCACGCTGTGGAAATGGCTCGACGCTTCGGGAATCGATTGGATTTCGCTGTGGGATCACCTGTATGAGGCGCCACCTGCTGGTGGAACGCAGCCCCATTTTGAAGCTTTTTCCATGTTGGGAGCCTTAGCGGTCGATACCGCACAGGCTCGAATTGGTTGCCTTGTTTTTTGCTCGCAATACAGAAACATCGGATTGCTAATGAAGGGTGCGATTTCGGTTGATCATTTGTCAAATGGTCGGTTTGAACTTGGCATGGGAAGCGGTTGGCATGAACAAGAAGCTGCAGCTTTTGGTTTCGATTTTCCCTCTCAAGGCGATCGATTCAAAGTTCTAGAAGGTCAGTTGCAGGCAATCAATAAATGGCGTGCCGGTGAACGGGTGACGCAGTCATCTCCCGGAGTTGAGCTTCGTGATGCATCGATGGTGCCAGGTATTCGTGGTGCGATGCCCCTATGGATAGGTGGACTTGGACCCAAGCAAACACTGCGCATGGCAGGTGCCTATGCAGATGGTTGGAATGCTGCGTATGCCAGCCCAACGCAATATCGCGAGCTCAATAACATTCTCGATGATTGGTGTGTGAAGGCTGGACGTGAGCCAGCCGATGTTGAGAGGAGTATCAACCTTTCGTTCGGCTTGAGTTCTGAAGATATTGGTGTAGTGAAAGATCAATTGGAGATCCAGTGGGGTGGCGCAGCAGAGCGAATCATTGCTGGTTCTTTATTGGGTCGACCAGAAGACGCCATGGAACAGATTGCTCCCTTTGTAGAGGCTGGTGCGCAGTTAATCAATATTGCGATTCGACCGCCATGGGACCAAGACATGATTGCTAACTATGTAGAGAACATTGTGCCCTTGATGAAAAAGGAATGGGCGTAAAGCCTCTTGCGTGAGTTCTCCGTTCGATGGGTATAGAAAATCGAACTAGGGTAAGGCTATGAAAACAGCAAACGTCAACGGAATTTCTCTTGCATACACCGACACCGGCGGTTCATTGCCTGTCGTAGTCTTGAGTCACGGGTTCCTCATGGACCACTCCATGTTCGATGCACAAGTTGCGGCACTGTCTTCTCAATATCGAGTCATCACATGGGATGAACGCGGTTTTGGTGAAACCAAGGCCGTAGGGGAATTTACGTACTGGGATTCTGCGAACGACGTGTTGGCGCTCATGGATCACCTCGGAATTGAAACAGCTGTGATCGGCGGAATGTCCCAAGGTGGTTTTTTGTCGTTGCGCGTTGCGCTGACCGCACCCAACCGTGTGCGTGCCTTGATTCTTCTCGATACACAGGCTGGTACCGAAGATCCCGCCACAATCGAGCCGTACAACCAGTTACATGCTGCATGGATAGAGCATGGTGCTGTAGCGGTGCAAGACGTGGTGGCGAGCCTAATTCTTGGTCCTGGTGAGTGGAGCGACTGGTTTGCTAAATGGGGAGTCATGGTTCCCGACCAATTCACTAAAGCCTTTAACTGTTTGATGCACCGCGATGACATCACGGGCCGTCTGAAAGAGATTTCTTGTCCTGCGTTGATCGTTCATGGCACTGCAGATGCCTCCATCCCCATGGAAAAAGCAGAAATCTTGCGCGACACGATTGCTGGCCCCACAACCCTGGTGGCAATCGAGGGCGGGCCACATGCGGCCAATATGACTCATTCAGAGCCTGTGAATGCCGCGATTCTCCAGTTCTTGTCTTCCCTCAAGTAACTGGAAGAATAATCCCATCTTCATTGGGGGGTTATATGCCGTTAGAACTAGATCTCGGACCAGCTGCGCAGGCTTTTCGTACTGAATTACGTGAATGGCTCGATGCCAATATTCCCGCTGAATTGGTAGGAGTATCTGCCGATTCACTTGCCCGCGGAAAAATGACAGAGGCAGGCAGAAACTGGATCAAGAAACTCACTGAAGCTGGCTTCATGTGCGTGTCGTGGCCAAAGGAATACGGTGGCCGTGGTCTTACCGGTATCGAAGTTGCAGTCATGAACGAAGAGTTCGCACGTGCAAATGTTCCGCGCGTTACACGCGGTATGGGTGAGTGGCTTGTTGGGCCTTCCATCATCGTGTGGGGTACCGATGAGCAAAAGAAGCGTTTCTTGCCGCGCATTATTGACGGCACAGATCGTTATTGCCAAGGTTTTTCCGAACCTGACGCTGGCTCCGATCTTGCAGGCTTGAAAACACGTGGTGTGATCGACGGTGAAGAAGTTGTGATCTCTGGGCAAAAAGTGTGGACCTCTGGCGCCACTGAAGCCAACATGATGTTTTGTCTGGCACGTACCGATTTTGATGCTCCAAAGCATCAAGGAATTTCGTACGTGTTGCTACCAATGTTCAAAGATGATCAAACGTCGAACGGCATTGAGCTGCGCCCGATTCAGCAGCCACACGGTGCTTCACACTTCACCGAGACCTTCATGACGGAATCTCGTGCCCCAGTTGCAAACATTATTGGTGGCATGAACAACGGTTGGCGCGTCACCATGACCACACTTGGAAACGAGCGTGGAGGAAATGCAACGACACAGCACGTCGAGTTCACCCGTCAGTTCTGGGAAGGCGTTTCTTTGTTGAAAGAAAAAGGTCGTACAAACGAAGCAGTGATTCGTCAGAACCTTGCATCGGCTTTCACCCATGTTGAAATCATGCGCTACCAGGGCCTCAAACTGTTGTCCGAAGTGTTGGCTCGCAAAGAACCAGGTCCTGCTGCGTCCATCAACAAGATGTTCTGGTCGGAGTATGCACAGCGTTTCAGCACATTCATGGTGAATGCTCGTGGAGCAGATTCAATGCTCATTGATAACGACAAGGATGGCAAGTACGAAGTTGATCGTTGGACAGGTTCTATGTTCCAGCATCGCTCATCCACTATTTGGGGTGGTACGGCACAAGTACAGCGCAACATTGTTGGCGAACGAGTGCTTGGACTTCCTAAAGAGCCAGACCCCAACAAGCCACGCCCAAGCTCCCTGTAACTATCGAGTAGTGCGTGATGGTGTCTCGGCACCGAATCGTGCAATATCGCTAGCCAAGTTCAACACTTTGGTGGTGGGTGCATCGGCAGCAGTAATGAGTTCTGCCGGCATAATCCAGGTCAATTCAAATTCCAGCCCATCTGGGTCGCGAGCATAGATGGCGCGCGTGGTGCCGTGGTTGCTCGCTCCTGTGAGAAACCCCTCTGACGACAAGGCCTCGGCGTATCGAGCCAGATCGCTCAGGGTCTCTACTTCCCAAGATAGGTGGTACATCCCAACGGATGTCATTCCCGCTGTAGTGGCAAGCGCTGCTTCGCCAACGCTAAAGAGCCCAAGATCATGGTCGTTGTAAGACTTTTCTGCCCGAAGAAATGCAGCACCACGAACACGGGGCATCTCGCCTATGTCGTCTAGACGACGAAATCCCAAGAGTCGAACGAAAAATTCAGCCGATCGATCTGCGTCTCGTACATAAAGAACCGCGTGGTTCACTCCTCGTATAGCCATGCTCGTACCGTATCGCCATGGAGGGCTACCTCGATTGTGACGCCCGCGAAACTAGGGTGAATACGTGCTGTCCGATCTGTTTCTTCGTATTGATGGATCTTCGGCGCAAGAGTTGACGCCATCGAAGAGCCGTTTCGTTATGTACGCGAGTTTTTTCGTTGCAGGAATTTGTGGCCTGTTTATGATCGGTATTGCATGGAAGGTTTTTGGTCCGACTGTCCATCCCGATGAATGGGGATTTCTCTCTAATGGTCAAGTGATGGTGGGTCATACCGAGGCTCCTATCCCAACTGGAAGTTTCTATCCTGCGGGCTATGGCGTTGTAACCGGTCTGGGAGCTCTCTTGACGGGAAGTATGTCGGGAGCCTTTCGATTCTCCTTGATGAGCAATGTGCTGTTTGCGATTATTACGGCCTTCTGTGCAGGTCGTCTCGCTTTTCGGGGATTCGGGGCAAGCCGTGTTACCGGTGTTGTTGCGGGAACACTTGTTTTCGTGATGCCTGGAACAATTGTGTCGGCAATGTTCTCGTGGCCCGAAACAGTGTCACGACTCGTGTTTGTGTTGTTTGTGGCTGGTGTACTCGCAACTTGTCAGAATCCAAGGCTGCGCAACGTAATTCTGATGGGGGTTGGGGCAGGCCTGATGCCCGCACTTCACGGTCGCTTTACCTTGCTACTGCCGATTGTTTGTCTTTTGTATCTCTTTTGGGCTCGTAAAAAGTTTGTATCTCTATCCACGGCGATTCTTGGGTGTGCAGTTACCTCATTGGCTTACATCAGCACTTATGTACTCAACAAGTTTGTAAAGGGTGCTTTGTATGCGGAGTCATACGACCAAGAAAATAGGTTGTTGAGTCGCTTGTTCTACCCCAAAGTGTGGCCAGCCTTGCTGCGCACAATGGTGGGGCAGAGTTGGTATTTGTTAGCCACATCTTTTGGCTTGGTGGGTATCGCAGTCGTTTTTGCGTGTGCAGAGTTACGTACTGCAGCACCCCAGGATTCGGGTCGAATCAATCCGCGCAAAACTACTGTTTCCGTCGTTCTCCTTGGATCTTTTCTGATCATTTTCACAGGTGGTTTGCAACTGCTACATGGAAACAGGGGGGACCACCTGATTTACGGTCGCTATGTAGAAATTCTCGTACCAGTTTTGGTCGTGTTTGCGGCCGTTGGTTTAGAAAAGCACCTAGTGCTCTCGCTTCGAGCATGGTTCGTATCTGCGATTTCAATACTGTTGATTGCTTTCACATACGTGTTAATTGATTGGGGCGACGGAGTAAAAGGCGGTTATCTACGCGGAAACATTGTTTTCCCAAACATTATTGGTACCGACATTCTCAAATATGTAGTGACTCCCAGCCTGGTTCAGTTTGCTCTGATTTTTGCAGCGGGCACTCTTCTGTTGTGGCTAGTTGCTCGTAAGACTTATGTGCTCGCGTTGTTGTTGCTTACTGTCACCCTTGGCATGGGGTCTATGTATTCCGGTCAACATAGTGTCTTGAGTCGTTCAGACGATTTGGAACAAGTACGAGAGACCATCGCCCTAGCGAAAACTTCCACCGAGTCGAGGGTGGGATTTGATATGGGAGTACGCAATGACGAGGCCTACTACTACCTGAGATACATATTGCACCCCATCAAGCTTGTTCGGTTCGATATCTCATCGCCCGCAGCAGTCATTCCGGCGCAGTATTTGTGTCTGTATGGGTTTCCCAATAAGCCCCCATCTGATGGTGAATGGCGCATAGTCGCAGATGAGAAAGTGCTCCAGCGAGTATTGTGGCAAAGGGTGGGAGCACCCCATTGCTAGCCCGAGAGATGATGAGACAATGACTACATACTCCCCAGACCAATGCGATGTGAGCGTTGTATTGCCGATCTATAACGAAAAGGGTCATCTCCGTGCAGAGATCGACCGTATTCGTGCGTCGCTAGAAGCGTCTACATATTCATTCGAACTCATCGTGGTCGATGATGGGTCTTCCGATGGTTCCGAAACAGAATTGCAAACCATCCCTGGGATTACTTTGATTCGTCATCGCCATAATTCAGGGAGCGGCGCAGCACGGCGTACAGGTACCACTGCAGCGCGTGGGCGTGTCGTGGTGTGGACCGATGTCGATATGACGTATCCCAATGATCTCATCCCAGACCTGGTTGACGCGATGGAAGGGTACGACCACATCGTTGGTTGGCGCCAAACAGAAGAGGGGACTCTTAAGTTCCTTCGAACCCCTGCGAAGTGGATCATTCGCAAGTTGGCAAGCTATTTGTCGGAAACCGATATCAAGGATCTCAATTCTGGACTTCGAGCATTTCGTCGAGATGTTGCAATGCAATATGTTCATGAACTGCCTAAGGGTTTCTCCTGCGTTACAACGCTCACTATGTCTTTCCTTGGCAATGGCTACAAAATTGCCTTCTTTCCAATTCAATACTTTCCCCGCGCTGGCAGTTCAAAGTTCCACTGGTTGCGTGACACCCGTCGGTACATCTTGCAAGTAGTGCGAATGACTCTTTCGTATAACCCGCTCAAGGTTTTTATGCCTGTTGGACTTGCCCTGCTTGGTATGGGCTTGGTCAAACTTGGCTTCGATTGGGCTGGCCGAGATTTCAAATTAGCCGCAAATACATTGCTGGTTTTCTTTGCTGCCCTTCAAGTAATCACGGTAGGCCTGCTAGCCGACTTGGTAGTGCGAGCAACAAAGTCGCCAACTGCAATTCCTGCCGCCTAACGTTCTGTGACCAAACATCGCACTCAGATAGCAATCATTGGGGCTGCATTGTCGGCTAACAAGGGCGCAGCGGCAATGGTGGAGACCGTGATGGCTCGTATGCCTCAGCATGTTGGTCCATGTTCTTTCGACATCTTGACTACCTACCCGAAGGACGATTCTCCCAGAGTTCCTGCTTCGGCTGATGCGCGAGTTGTGGGAATGGAACCACTGCGTTTGGCTCTGATTGAATTTCCGATCGCTTGTTTAGCGTTTTTGTGTCGCTTGTTGCACCTTCCTCTGTTTTGGGTGCGTACGCGCGTGTGTCGCTCCTTTTTGAACTCAGACGTCGTGGTCGATGTTGCGGGAATCAGTTTCGTCGATGGTCGTGGATTTCCTATTTTGGTGTACAACACACTGATGACAGGTGTGCCCCTTTTGTTGGGAGTGCCAACTGTGAAGGCAGCCCAGGCCTTGGGGCCATTTAAGAACTCGACAACCAATTTTGCTGCTCGTTTGGTGCTGCCACGAGTGACCGCGATTTGTGCCCGTGGTGCACGCACCAGAGAACACCTCGATTCTCTCGGTTTAACAAATGTGTTCGATGTGTCGGATCTGGCATTTTCCTTAGAAGAGACTGGTGAAATTCCCGAGCAAATACGCAAGCTCATGCAACCTGCTGGTGAGGAATTTGTTGTGGTGATGCCAAGTTCCGTGGTGAAGGGATTATTTGAGAAAGATCACGGCAGCTACGCACAAGCCATGGCTGAACTTGTGAAACAAATTCGTTCGCACACCACCAAAGGAGTGGTCATTGTTCCGCATTCGTATCGCTCTCAGCATCCTGAGGGCAGAATGAATGATGGGCCTATTTGTAAAGAAGTAGCTCAATTATGTGCGCATGATCCGATGGTCGTGGGTATCGATGCAGACTTAACGGCAGGGGAGCTACGTCACATCGTGAGCCTTGGTTCGGTTCTTGTTACTTCGCGTTTCCATGCCATGATTTCAGGCCTTTCTACCTGCACCCCAACCGTTGTTATCGGATGGAGCCACAAGTACAAAGAGGTGCTTGACGATTTCGGACTTGCCGAACTGGGTCATGATTCATCTGCACTCTTGCATCCGGGGAGACTTGCAGCTGTTGTGTCCGATGTGCTTCAGCGCAGTAATGAAATCTCTTTTCAAATTCGTAATGGCTTACCTGCAGTGCAAGAGCGTTCCGCCCGTAACTTCAGCATTATCGCAGGAGCAATCAAGCCATGAACGTGACCACTGATCTCAGTGGCGTTATCGCCTCGGGTATGTGTATCGGTTGTGGTGCATGTGAAATGGCAGATCCTTCAGTGTCTGTCACGCTGAACTCGAAGAAACTTATTTTCGAACCGAGCTCTTTTGGTTCTCAGGCTGCGGCCGATGTGTGTCCGGCGATCTCGGTCGATTATGAAGGTCTGCAGAACTACCTGTTTCCTCAATCGAAGATTGGTCCGTTCGGAGTGGTGCGCTCTGTTCATCTTTCGCAGAGCACCAACATGGACCGAAATGTGAAAGCAAGTTCAGGTGGGCTCATTAAGGAAGTCCTACGTTCACTTATTGCTAATAATGAAGTGGACGGCGTGATTGCACTTGATCACGTTGACGGAATTGATTTTTCTGCTCGACTAGTAACAACTGCTGACGATATCGATACATTACCTGGCTCGATTTATCACAATCTTAAACAAACCTCTGCACTTACAATTCTGCGCGACACGCCAGGACGTTTTGCGATAGTGGCGATACCGTGCGAACTCGAAGGCCTGTATTCCTGGGTGTATCAGCAAGCGCCCGAACTGCGAGAGAAAATTGTTCTTTCGGTCGGACTTTTGTGTGGGTGGCAATACTCGCATCACAGCATTAATGCAATGGGCGAATACTTGGGTTACGACCCTGCAGACATCGCCGATATTTCCTATCGCGGAGGAGGGCCAGTGGGCAAGCTCACGGTTACGACGCGAGACGGCGAAGTATTCTCGGCAAGTAGAAGGGTCGACTTCGGATATCAAGTCGCCTTCGATCGGCATTTCAATACCAATCGTTGTCACGTGTGTGTCAACCATTCTAATTTTCTGGCCGATTTGGTCGTTGGTGACGCATGGTTGCCAAGCACTGTGTTCACTAAGACCGGAGTAAGCCTCGTGGTGTGTCGTACTGAATTCGCTGAACAAACATTGGCACGGTTAGTGGCAGATGGTTCATGCGTGTCGCTACAGGTCACTGAAGAGGAAATTCGTGAATCTCAAACAGACAGAGTGGTCTTTGGCGAGTTTGCTTACGCATATGCCGATTTCTTGCGTGAACTAGGTCTGCACACGCCAACGCTCATTGGTCCTAATGCGGGACATGGACAGCTGAAACCTCGTCGCCAGGTCGCTAAATTTCATCGTGAATTGGTACGCAAGCAGGCTCTGATGGCAAATCGGCGATATCGCTATTTGAAGTACAGAAAAGGAACACTTGAACTGCGTGCTTACATCATGAGATATGTGCGTTGGTTTATGGTTCGCATAGTTCGCATTAAGAGTCTGAGTGGTCAGCGCAAAGAAATTGGTCGGGACAGCTTCTCAGGATTTCGCTGACGTTCGAGCAACGATGTTGGAGAGAAATGCTCCCACTAGGTCGACCACGATAAATACGACACGACTCATGAGAGCAATCGATACTGCAATGGGTGCCCCTATGAATCCACTGGCTAACGAGGTAAAGACAGCCTCACGCACTCCGATGCCACCTGGAACACCGACAACCACAAATCCCACTAGCCAAGAAGTTGATGTAATGAACAACATGTGGAGAACGCCGATATTGGCGTGAAATGCCGATGCTGTCACCGTGGTGGAGAGCGACATCAGAATCCATGACGGAACGTGAGCGAGTGCTAAACGGGCGAGTCGTTGTGGATCGGTGAGTGATTGGGCCGATGGGGATATGGCTGAGAGAGTTGCAATGGCTTTGGTGCGAAGCCAGGTATTAGCAAACAGCACGTATCCCACTATCAATAGGACCACGATGCCAAGAGAGATGAGTTGTTTTCCTTGTGTAAACGCTGCGCCTATGGCGATAGCAATGATTGCTCCGGTGTACGTAGTGACGAGCGATAATCCTGTGGTGGCGTATGCATCTGTTCGGGCAACGTTGTTGCGTACCGCGAGTTCTGCTCTTCCCACAATTGGCCAGATACCTCCGGGGACATATTTGCCTAACTGCCCGGTGAAATACCACGACATTGCTTGACGGTAGGCCACGTTATTGGAGCGCGCACGCAACATGGAGACCCACAACGCCCCAATGGTGGTCATGGCACATAGGCCGAGTACCACACTAAGCAAGAGGTTCGATGCGTTCATATGTGAAAGCGCTTCTGATACTTCAGCCCATTTTGTAGTCAGTGTGCGCACGATAAATGCGACACCTGCGACTCCAATTGCTATGCCCAATAACGAGGAGATTCGAGACAGTACTTTTCTCGAGGGCATAGTGGGCATAGGTCTACATTACGAGATGCAGGTCTTAGCGACGATCTTGTAGGAAGGGAAATTTCGCGCGAATCGATTTGACATGTAGCGGATCTATTTCTGCATACAGAATGGTTTGTTGATTGTCCGCAGCACAGATCGTGTCTCCGAATGGGCCAATAACACAACTCTCGCCGTTGTAGGAAAGATTGCCTCCTTCACCAACGCGATTGCATCCCGCCACGTATGTCTGATTTTCGATGGCACGTGCCCGCAGAAGTGTGAGCCAATGCTCACGGCGACTTGCTGGCCAATTTGCTGGCACGAGAAATAGGTCTGTTTGGTGAGCTAGTGCCCAGAACTCATCAGCAAATCGTAAGTCGTAGCAAACAAAGAGCGACACGGTGATGTCGTGAATAGAAAGTGTGACGTGTTGATTCCCTGGTCGGAAATGTTTGTCTTCACCGCCGTATGTGAACGGATGGATCTTTCGATATCGGTGTGTGGTTCCATCTGGTGCGGCCATAACAAACGAGTTATAGGGCCGTGTGTCGTCTTGTGCGATCTCGGGGCAAGATCCGCACACATGAACGTGATGGGTCATTGCCATCTTGACGAGGAATTGAGATGACAACCCACCCTCTGGTTCCCCAATATCATCGCGATCGACAACAAATCCGGTGGAGAACATTTCGCTAAGAACAATCAGTTGAGCACCATTGTGTGCAGCTTCTGCAATGAGTGGAGACAGTGCCTGAAAATTCGCTGCGCGATCGGCCCACACGATGTCGTGTTGGATGAG
>WLEX01000209.1 GCA_009704065.1 Actinomycetota bacterium | reverse complement strand
GACGCCGAGCACTCGGTGGTTCATTGCCGCAGCGCGTGGTGCGCACTATCAATCCACTCACTCTTCCTGCGTCCGATGTATTCAGCGAATTTACGCAAGGGTCTGGCGAACAAGCAGTGAGTTCCACCATGGCGTTTACTCGCTTACTGCGCAACCTCGCACGCGATACATCGTTCGGACCCCGAGTTGTACCCATCGTTCCCGATGAAGCGCGCACATTCGGAATGGACTCATTGTTTCGCGAGCTGAAGATTTATGCATCACAAGGCCAAAAATATGAGCCCGTCGATCACGACCTGTTGTTGTCATACGCCGAATCTGCTCAAGGACAAATTCTGGAAGAAGGAATCACCGAGGCAGGTGGAATGTCGAGCTGGATTGCTGCAGCTACCAGTTACGCCACCCGTGGCACTCCAATGGTTCCCTTCTTCACGTTCTATTCCATGTTTGGCTTTCAAAGAGTTGGCGACCTCATCTGGCAAGCAGCCGATGCACGCGCACGCGGATTTTTGATGGGTGCAACTGCTGGTCGTACCACCCTCATGGGTGAAGGGCTGCAACATCAAGATGGTCACAGCCTGCTCCTTGCTTCAACTATTCCTGCTTGCCAGGCGTACGACCCAGCATTTGCTTACGAAGTTGCGGCCATTGTGCAACATGGTATTAATCGCATGTACGGCACAAACCCTGCAGACATCTTTTATTACATCACTTTGTATAACGAAAACATGTTGATGCCGGCACAACCAACACAGGTGTCGGTGCAAGACATTGTGAACGGGTTGTACCAATACGCTCCAGCACAATCGGGAACCGCACATGCATCGTTGTTGTTCTCGGGTACAGCATTTGTTGCTGCTTCACAGGCTGTCGAAATATTGCGAACCCAATACTCAATCGATGTCGACCTATGGTCGGCTACGTCGTACAAGTCATTACGTGATGACGCAATAGAAGTAGAACGCTGGAACAGACTTCATCCAGAAGATGCCCCACGGGATTCAATCATCTCTTCACTGCTGGGAACCGCTACCACCCCTGTTGTTGCTGTTACCGATTTCATGCGCATCGTGTCGGAACAAGTGGCCCCATACATTCCCCATCGATCATTCACTGCACTTGGCACCGACGGCATGGGGCGCAGCGACACTCGTGAAGCCCTTCGTGCATTCTTTGGTACCGATGCAGCCCACATCGTGGTCGCAGTTCTTCACAGCCTCATTGGTTCCCACGGCATCACTGCGGCCTCAGTCACACAAGCAATGAACAGCCTTGGCATTGACCCCGAGGCACTACATTCTCTAAGTCGCGACTAACGAAAAGGAATCGTCCTCATGGGCACCTTGTACATCACCGGAAATCCCAAATCAGATGCTTTTCTCAATAGCAACGGCACCGCACTTCTCATCGGCATGTTGCTCGATCAGCAAGTTCCTATGGAGTGGGCCTTCAATGGACCATGGGTCTTGAAGCAACGTCTGGGGCACCTCGATGCAAAAAAGATTGCAGCAATGGACCCGAATGAATTTCTCACCCTCTGCTTAGAAAAGCCTGCCATCCATCGCTTCCCCAAAGCTATGGCGCAACGCATTCAGGGAATGTGTGAAGTGCTTGCTACCAAATACAAAGGCAAAGGCGAGAATATGTGGGCAGACACCGATGATGCCCACGTGTTGTTTGAACGCCTTCGTGAATTACCAGGGTACGGCGAAGAGAAAGCACAAATCTTTGTAGCTCTTCTTGGCAAACGATTCGATATCACGCCAAAAGATTGGAAGAAGGCTGCCGGAGTCTTTAGTGACAGTAACCCCCGCACCGTTGCCGATATCACGTCTCCAGAAACCTTATTAACTGTTCGCGCATGGAAGAAGGCCGAAAAAGCCGCTCTTCGCGACAAGCAATCACGGCCTCTCAAGTAATCTCGTCGTAATGACTGTTCTCATCACCGGTGGTGCCGGATACATCGGTTCCATTACCACCCGTCTCATTCGTGCTTCTGGTCGCGGCGTTGTGGTACTCGACACTTTAGAAAACGGCCATCGTTCTGCCGTGGGAGATGCACCGTTCGTACAGGGCAACATTGCCGACTCCGATCTCATCGCTCGCGTGGTGAAGGAACACCAGGTTGATGAAGTGGTGCACTTTGCTGCCTACAAAGCGGTGGGCGAATCAATGGAGAATCCTGGCAAGTACTTCAACAACAATGTCACGGGATCACAAAAACTCTTCGAGGCTTTGCATCAAGCCGGTGTCAATCGTGTGGTGTTTTCTTCTACCGCAGCGGTGTATGGCACGCCACAATCAGTTCCTGTGCGCGAGACAGATGCACTCAGTTGCGAGAGTGTGTACGCCGAGACAAAACTCATGATTGAGAAAACTCTTGGTTGGTATTCACAAACAACACCTATGCGCAATGTGTGCTTGCGATACTTCAACGCAGCAGGAGCTTCTCAAGATTCCACGCTCGGTGAAGATTGGCGCTATTCACAAAATCTCATCCCACATGTCATGAAGGCTCTTCTTGGTTTTGCACCAGAGCTCAAAGTGTTCGGAAACGACTACCCCACTCCCGATGGCACAGGCGTGCGCGACTACATCCATGTTGAAGACCTGGCAAGTGCCCATGTTGCTGCGCTCGATTACTTGCGCGATGGTGGCAACAGCATTACCTGCAACGTAGGCACCGGCCATGGCACCAGCGTGATGGACATCATCGCTGCCACCGAACGAATATCCGGCAAAAAAGTTCCGTACCAAGTTGTTCCTCGCCGTGCCGGCGATCCATCTGAGTGTTATGCCGACCCCAGCCGTATTACAACAACTTTTGATTGGTCGCCCACACATAGCCTCGACTCAATTATTTCCACTGCGTATGCATGGCACACATCACACCCGCAGGGTCACGACTCGAAGTAATTACGCAGACATTGCGCGTTGGCGGTCAAGCCATCCGAGCAAAACTGCAATTGCGCGAGGGTCGTGACGCAATCGATGCCCTGCACCGTCAATCACACGTAGTTCGGCACTGCCATGAGATTCGGCCAACACGCGGGAATCGGCAACAGGAACACTTTCATCGTCGTCACCATGCATCACCAACAAAGGTCGTGGAGCAAATCGCTTTGCGGCATCAATGGGGCGAAAACGCCGCAGTTCACGACTCCACTCATCGAATGATGAGGGGAAACCCGGTGTACGAATAGCTCCAATTTCACGAGCATGTTCTAAAAATCGTCGCGGCTGACTTGCCCAATCATCGAAATCGGCACGAGCACTGAGCAGTGCACATCCGCGCACACGAGGATCATCG
>WLEX01000208.1 GCA_009704065.1 Actinomycetota bacterium | reverse complement strand
CACGTTCGTTACCAAGAAGAGTCATGGCGACCATCCAGCCACCATTGATTTCACCCACAACATTTTCTTTTGGACAACGTGCATCGGTAAAGAACACTTCGTTGAACTCCGAGTCACCAGACATCATCTTGATGGGACGTACTTCGACACCCTTCTGACGCATGTCGACAAGCAAGAACGTAATACCGCGATGCTTTACTTCGTCGGGAGATGTGCGTGCGAGAACAAAGATGTAGTTCGCAAGATGACCAGCAGAGGTCCAGATCTTTTGTCCGTTGATGATCCATTCATCACCGTCGAGAACTGCACGACAACCAAGGTTTCCGAGGTCGCTACCTGATGAAGGCTCGCTGTATCCCTGACACCAACGATCTTCACCCGAAAGTACGCGTGGCAAGTAATGCTTCTTCTGCTCTTCGGTACCAACGGAAAGAATTGTGTTTCCCAACATCCCAATTCCGAAACCATCGTTTGGTCCACCAGCTGGAACACCTGCGCGCGCAAATTCTTCAGCAAGAACAAGTGACTCAACGTGTGAGAGACCGCCGCCGCCGTATTCCTTTGGCCAAGTAATTGCAAGGAGTCCTTCAGCGGACAATTTCTTGCGCCACTCTTCGGTCCATGCTGCAGCATCGGCATGATTCAGTGCGCCGATTCCCTTCCAATCTTTTGGAAGGTTTGCATCGAGAAAGGTACGGACCTTTGTGCGGTACGTATCGGCCTGGGGTGGGTACTCAAAATCCATGTTCCTACCCTAGTAAGGGCACCTCACGGCATCCCTACCCGAGATGGTCTACTTCTGCATTTCTAGGCCAGCAAAATCGCCCGTCGCGCGCCATGCCTCGAGCAGGCGCACAAAGGCCACAGGGCCCTTGCCGTAACTACCGTTTTGGGCTGCGCGTTCTGCTGGTTTTCCCTCGTTGTTGTAATACCCAGGGGTACAGGCTTCGAGGAATTTGAGGTTCATCGTGGAATTCGACTTGATGTCTTCTACCCAGTCGAGTTCTGCCTGTTCACTTGTCTCGATACGCGTGATGTCATTTTCCGTCGCATGCTTCACTACGTGGGCAATGTGAATTGCCTGCTCGTTCAACATGTGCGGGAAGTTCACCGAAAATCCTGATTGCGCAGTGGACACAATGAAACAGTTGGGGAAACCGCGCGAGAAGAATCCGTGGAACGTAGAAACGCCATCGGCCCATTTGTTGGTGATGGTGAGATCACCAGAGCCATGCACTTCATATCCCGAACGACGTGCGTAGTCGGTGCCTACTTCGAAACCAGTTGCATAGATAAGGCAATCAAGTTCGTATTCCACGCCATTGGCAACAACACCTTTTGGTGTGATGCGCTCGACACCATTGCCCGCCGTATCAACCAACGTGACATTGGGTCGATTAAAAGTAGGAAGATAGTCGTCGTGGAAACACGGACGCTTACAGAACTGGCGGTACCACGGCTTCAACGCTTCGGCAGTTGCAGGATCATTCACTATGTCGTCGACACGCGAGCGCACTTGATTCATTTTTTCAAAGTCAGCGTTTTCAACAATGGTGCCAATTTGTTCAAGACTTGTTCCGAGGCCGCCTTCTTTGCGAGCACGCAACATGAGGTTTCCCACAATTTCTGTCCAGCCATCGTGTACTAAATCTTCAGTGTCGAAAACACCCGATGTGAGATTGGTGAAGTTTTCATTGCGTCGACGTTGCCAACCAGGTTCTAGCGAACTGGCCCATTGCGGATCGGTAGGGCGATCGTTACGCACGTCGATAGAAGATGGCGTGCGCTGAAAGACAAACAATTCTTTTGCGCCAGCACCTAAGTGAGGCACGCACTGCACTGCAGTTGCACCTGTACCGATAATCCCTACGCGCTTAGTGGCAAGGCCTGTGAGATTTCCCTTACTAGTACCGCCGGTGTAGTCGTAATCCCAGCGGCTGGTATGGAATGAATGACCAGCAAAAGTGCCAACACCTTCGATACCCGGCAACTTTGGTCGATGCAGTGGGCCATTGGCCATGCTGATGTAACGGGCACGGATTTCATCGCCACGATTAGTGCGAATGATCCACCGACGATCTTGTTCATTCCATCGCACATCGTTCACTTCGGTTTGCAACATTGCACGTGAGTACAAATTGAAATGCTCAGCAATGCGATGACAATGATTCAGAATTTCAGGAGCTGGCGTGTACTTCGATGCTGGAATGAATCCAGTCTCTTCTAACAACGGCAAATAAATATATGACTCAACGTCACATGCAGCACCCGGATACCGGTTCCAATACCAAGTACCGCCAAAGTCGCCACCTTTTTCAATAATGGTGAAATCGTGCACGCCAGCCTCGTGTAAACGAGCGCCCACCAACATGCCACCAAAACCACCACCAACAATGGCAACTTGCACTTCCTTAGTAATAGGAGCGCGTTCTTCAAAGGCGATGTACGGATCTTCGAGATAGTGGGCAAACTGCCCTGTCATCTCTGTGTATTGCTCATTTGCCTCTGATCGCAAACGCTTATCGCGTTCGTCGCGATACCGCTGCCGAAGTTCATCGGGATTGAAATCGAGATCGGTCATTGATTACTGATGTGCTGCGACTCGCGCACGCGGAAACACGCGCAAGAAGTTGCCAGAGTTGAATTTGTCAACAGATTCCTTCGGAACATCTTTCATGCATGATTCAAAACGAGCAATCGGATCTCGACCACCCTCGGTATGTGGGTAGTCACTTGAGAACAAATACAGGTCATCATTCGATTGATCGATGAGGCGAGACACATCTTCGAATACGAATGGTGTGAATCCAAATTGTTCACGCACTTGTTCTGATGGCTTGCGCTTGAAACTCTTCAAACGCTCATCAACGCGCGAGTAGGCCTTATGAACATCATCAAGACGAACAAGCATTTCGGGAACCCAACCCGCACCAAGTTCGACAGATGCAAACTTCAGATTAGGGAAATCTTCGAGAACGCCATCGAGAATCATCATGGAAATAAAAGTTTCAATTCCCTGATGCAATACAGCAGCGTCACGTGCACGCACATTTTCACCGCCACCCATCCAGTCTTTGGTAACACCACGTCCGGTGTTGCTCCAGCCTGGCTTGAGTTGCAATGGGTTACCACCAACGTGGAACACCACAGGGACTTGCGCTTCTTGCAACAAAGCCCAGATGGGATTGAAATCAATATGTGTAGGTGAACGCTCGCCTGCAAGACGATGCGGAACCCACATTGCCTCGAGACCGTTGTCGATACTCCACTGCACTTCTTGCAATGCAAGTTCAGGATTCTCTAGGGGAATTGCAGCAACACCCAT
>WLEX01000207.1 GCA_009704065.1 Actinomycetota bacterium | reverse complement strand
TCGAGCCAAGCATCGCAACCTGGTGCATACACTTCGATATCGAAACTGCGGTGATGGCTTCCACCCATGTCACCGGTGCAAATTTCGATAATGCGATATGGAAGTTCGAGCGCTGCCATCAGCGCTTCAGCACGGCCTACTAATTCGGTCAGTAATTCAGGGGCATCTTCGGGGCGTGCAATGGCGAGAATTTCCACCTTGTCGAATTCGTGTGCGCGCAACATGCCTCGTGTATCACGACCAGCACTACCTGCTTCACGGCGATAACACGGCGAATACGCCATGAGGCGCACTGGCAATTGAGCTTCTTCAAGAATTTCACCGGCATGCAACGACGTGAGTGGTACTTCAGCAGTTGGAATAGCCCACAAATCGTCACGTTCAATGGCATACGCATCGTCGGCAAATTTTGGCAAGTGTCCTGTTGCTGTGAGTGTTGCTGTTGTAACAAACGTGGGAGGGCGAATCTCTTCAAAAGAATCGGCGTTGCTGTCGAGAGCAAACTGACACAACGCACGTGCAAGTGTTGCACCGAGACCTCGTTGCATGGTGAACATTGCACCTGCAATTTTGGTAGCGCGCTCGTTATCGAGAATTCCAAGAGCTGTAGCTGTTTCCCAGTGAGGCACACGCTGGTGTTCGGCAAACACTTCAGGCAAGTTGATAGGGCCTTTGATGACTGGATTTTCATGATCGCCTGCGCCGTCTGGTGCATCGGCGTGCGGCATATTGGGAATGCGCAACATGACCTGATGAAGAGCATCTTGCACTGTTTCGAATTCTGCTTGCAGTACGCGTTCGCGATCACCATGAGCACGGCTCTGTTCCATCAACGCTTCGGCTTCATCATTTTTCTTGTCGCGACGAAGTGCTCCGACCTGCTTCGAAAGATCGTTGACCTCAGCTCGCAACGTGTCGCGCTCGGCACTTATCTCACGTAGCCGAGTATCGAGGGCTACTGCTTCGTCGACCTGAGAGAGCAAATCTGGCTTGCCTCGGCGGGCAAGAGCGGCTCGGACGCCATCGAGGTTGGTGCGGAGCAGACGTACATCAATCACAGGTTTTCAGGTTACCTGTCTGTGCTTTCATGCTCAGGGGTGTTTGTTCGTAAGGTAGAGGTATGTCGGTTGTCGTCGAAAATCTCACGGTGAAATACGCAGATCTCACGGCTGTCGACAATGTCTCCTTTGAGGCCCCGACTGGCGGTGTCACCGTCATTTTGGGGCCAAACGGGGCCGGCAAGACCAGCACTATTGAAGTATGTGAGGGCTTTCGACGCGCAGCCTCTGGCTCCGTGCGGGTACTCGGCCTCAACCCCGCCACCGACCATCGTGCCCTGACGGAGCGCATGGGAGTGATGCTGCAGGGCGGCGGGGTGTACCCGAGCGCTCGTGTACGAGATGTGATTAGCCATTTCTGTGCCCTTCACAACAAGAAGGTCGACCCCATATCTCTGATGGAGCGGGTCGGGCTCACCTCTCGGGCAAAAGGAACGTGGCGACGCCTTTCGGGCGGCGAACAACAACGCCTTTCACTTGCACTCGCCCTAGCGGCTGACCCCGATGTGATTTTTCTCGACGAACCAACATCAGGTGTCGATATCGATGGTCGCGACATTATCCGCGACATCATTCGCGAGCTAGCAGCGCGTGGCACCACTGTTGTACTTGCATCCCACGACATGGCTGAAGCTGAAAAAGTTGCCACCCATGCTGTGTTGTTCACCGCTGGAAAAGTTATTGCGAGTGGCGAGATCTCCTCGTTAGTCACATCTCGCAAACATGTGCGATTTACTTCTGCAGTTGGTTTGATACCTGCCGAACTAGCAGTATCAATCAAGAGCCCGGTTACCGATCTTGGTGATGGCGTATACGAAGTTGCATCAGAAGCCACCCCTCAACTCATGACACGAATCACGCAGTGGTTGTCTGACAACAATCAACCACTCTTGGGAATCGATATGGGAATTGAAAATCTTGAAGAGACGTACCGTCGTTTAACTCGAGGCAACCAATGAGACGCATCCGTATCCAATTACGAGCAGAACTGATGTTGCTTGCGCGCAATGGCGAACAACTGCTACTCACCATGGTGATCCCCGTGGTACTTCTTGGTTTCTTCGGGTCAGTTGATGTTTTGCCGAGTGGAAACACAACTTCAATTCAATTCTTAGTACCCGGAGTGTTGTCTCTTGCCATCATGTCAAGTGCCATGGTGAGTCTTGGTATTGCAACCGGCTTTGAGCGTTCATATTTGGTGTTAAAGCGACTCGGTGCTACTCCACTGTTAAAGCGCGAGTTAGTGATTGCAAAAATTCTCTCTGTGTTTGTGGTGCAGTTGATACAGGCAGTAATTCTTATCGTTCTTGGCTTGGTGCTCGGATGGGAACCAGGTGGCAATCTCATCGCTGCATCCATCGGAGTGGTGTTGTTGGGAACCGCGGCCTTTGCTGGAATTGGCTTGATCTTGGCTGGAAGTTTGCGGGCAGAGATTAACTTGGCTGCACAAAATGGTCTGTATTTGGTGCTGTTATTGCTGGGTGGAATGATCATTCCTCGTGATTCCCTTCCGGGCTTCATGGGTTCTGCGGCACGGGCCTTGCCCTCCACTGCCCTTGCAGACTTGTTGCGCACCACGCTCAATGGCGACCAGGGTTCTTTACTGATTCCATTTGTGGTGCTCGGTGCGTGGGCACTAATTGCACCGGCAATCGCTGCTCGTCGTTTCCGCTGGAGTTAACCCCGGTGCACCATCACGGTGACAGGATGATTGAGGCTGTAATCCTCGCGTACTCGTTGCCATCCCATAGTTTCGTACCACTCTGCTTTTGCTTCGGTGTAGAGATATAGATCTCCAGCACCCAATGAACGCGCACGCCGCACCGCTTCATTAACAAGCATCGAGCCAACTCCTTCACCTCGAAATTCAGGATTCACGAACACTGCAGCAATCCATGGACCAGGCTCAATAGATCCAGGTAGATCGTCATCAATTGTCACACTCGCGGTGCCAGCAAGAACCTGTTCATTAGTGATAGCTGCGATGCACAGGGGCAACGCCTCTGGGTCTCTTGCCGCGTCAGCATGCAAATTCAGGTACCACTCAAGTGATTCATTTGAGCTCAGAGACTCCCATTGGTCGAATCCCCAGCGCGCAGCGGTGCGACTGAATTCACTGTCGGCCGGCATATCTACCAGCTGATAATTCATTAGCTCTCGTTGTTGTCTGTGTCAGATTCGGTGGGTGGCCTGCTGCGAGAAAATGCTTCTTCTACATCGGAATACATCATTGGCGACTCTGTTCCCACAATTTCGGAATCAGGAATGGAATG
>WLEX01000206.1 GCA_009704065.1 Actinomycetota bacterium | reverse complement strand
TATCAACGAACGGAAAAGAGCCGAGAACGGCTTGCATGGGCTCATTCCCAAATTAAGGAACGGGGTGGCGAGTTGTTAATCACCGCCCGATTTATTCCCGGTGGTCGCACGATCGTTACTCTCAGCTGCGGCATCACCGAACAAAGCCGCCAATGGTTTGCCATGTGGGCTGCTATTGCCGGCACCATTTGGGCATCGTATGCAACCTTGCTTGGTTTCATCGGCGGTCGAGCTTTTCAAGACAATCACACAAAAGCTTTTTTGGTTGCATTCTCTACAGCAATTGGTGCAACAGTGATTTTGGAAATAATCAGGCACTTTCGCAAAAAGGCGTCATCGACTTCGTCTCATGACTGATCAGTCTTTTCTGTACGCAGATTCCTCACATCGCAACGGCATTGTGGTGTTGCCTCTTGGGGCGTGGGAGCAACACGGGCTTCACCTGCCACTCAATACCGACAGCATCATTATTAACGCTGTCGTTGAGGCTGCTGTTAAGCAAGTAATGAATGCGACCATGTTTATTGCTCCCACTCTTGCGATTACAGCAAGTGACGAGCATGATGGATTTTCCGGCACGCTCAGCACTGGCACAGAGGCACTTGTGCAATCTGTTGTAGCCATATGTCGATCTGCATCGTGGGCGCGCGGTGTGTGCATCGCTAATGGACATGGTGGCAACGCAGATGCATTGCAACACATTGCATCAGCGTTACATCACGAGGGAATTACGCATTCCATCTGGTCGCTTCCCTCTTATAAAGGTGGCGACATGCATGCCGGCCACACCGAGACATCACTTATGCTTTATCTTCAACCCGAAGCGGTGCGTACCGATGCGATTGAGCCTGGTACTTCAGGATCACCTTCAGACTTAGTGGATTCAATGAGAAGTGGCGGAGTGAAGGCAGTTTCAGTTAATGGGGTTCTGGGAGATCCCACCACTGCAACAGCTGCTCATGGCAACGATGTATTCACTCTGTACACAAATAGTTTTGCTTCCCATCTCACCACTGTTTGTTCCAACTGGTAATCACCTTCATGTCTGCTCACATCGTTCCCGACTCGCAATGGTTCCGCACTCGTGACGGTAAAGGCCTAATGGCAGGTTCTCCACTTCACTATTTTTCTGTTAGTGATGCCGGCGCACGAATTCTCGATGCAATTGAGCGCGGTGACACCCTTGCATCTGGGCACGAAGCACTCACAGATCGATTACTCGCTACGGGCGCAGCACATCCGCGCCCGACAGTATCTGCTTCAGTCAAAAACATCTCTGTGGTGATTCCGGCCTACATCACTTCACTGCACGCCTTAGATCATCTTCTATTACTCGTGCAGTCATTGGCGGAATTCGCCGTCATTGTGGTCGACGATTGCTCCCCTATCGATGTACGTCTCGATGTAGGCACGGTGATTCACCTCGATGTCAACAGTGGCCCTGGTGCTGCACGCAATGCCGGTCTCGCACAAGTGACTACTCCCTTGGTGGCATTTGTTGATACTGATGTTTCGATCGATTCCAAGCAATTAGCCGAGTTAGCAAGTTATGTGTCCACAGAGAAAGTGGCAGTAGTTGCCCCACGCATTGTCACTAGCAATGAAAAGACTTTCACTAGCGAATATGAATCTTTCCATTCACCCTTAGACCTAGGAAATACAGAAGCGGTGGTACGACCCATGTCACGTGTGTCGTACGTACCTTCTGCCGTATTGGTAGGCCGGGTTGATTCGCTCAGAAAATTGAATGGGTTCAACGAAGGAATGCGTTCTGGTGAAGATGTTGATCTGGTGTGGAGACTGATCGAATCGGGGGAACTGTGTCGATATGTGCCTCTAGTTCAATGCGCCCACCGGCCACGACCATCAATTCTCGCGCTACTTAAGCAAAGGTATTCCTACGGGATTAGCGCTGCGCAACTAGATCAACAGCATCCCCGTTCTGCGTCGCCCTTTCGGGCAAATCTGTTTTTTACTCTTCCCGCAATTGCAATATTGATGGGCTATTTGTTTCTTGCTGTTCCACTGGTGTTACTTAGCGCCATCTATGTGTTGTGGTCTCTGCGGTCATTGCCGTTGCCACTGCGTTCGAAAGTGAAGATAACTGGAACTGGTTTGCGCAGCACGCTCAGGTTGCTTGCCCAGGCAATACATCGTGCATGGTGGCCATTGTTTCTCATCGCTTCGATTCCGTTCATACGAGTAGCTGCGATGCTTACATTTAGTGTGCTTGTTCCACCTTGTATCGGTCTTTTGCGCAAAAAGCCACAATTCCCTGTTCGTTATCTCGTAGTTCGTATTCTCGATAACTTCGCCTACGGCGTTGGTGTGTGGGTGGGCGCATGGCGCACCCGTTCTGCGCGATGCTTACTGCCAGTAATTACTGTGCGGCGCTCAAGCGCGCAGTGATGTCATTGCATTCTTCGCATACTGATTGAGGAATAATTCCCCAACGCATGAGGCGAGCAAATATTGCACAACCAAGACAGAACCCGGCAAAAGCTTCGAGTGATGCCGCACCAGCCAACATGGCGATGACAACACGGGATGCAGTGTGAAATTCTGCGATCCACAGCACTGATGCAGTAATCGAAAAAACGGCGCCAATACCTTGCGCAAATCTTTTCGGTTGACCAGCCACCATTTTGTGTGTGCCGCGCAACCTCGGGGTGATGACCTGCGTAGAAAGACGGCCAAGAGGGCTGAGTCGTGGTCCAGTAAGAACACGTGCAACAAATCCATATGTGAGTGGTACGAGCACCCACGGATTTCCCGTGACCACAAAGACAACGCTCATGAGGACGGCACCAGCGGCAACAATACGAGCAGAGGTTTCATTGACGGGATTGGGAAATCCAAAGATGCGCGACATACCCACACGCTAGGGCTCAATTCCCGACCAACCAACTCGGGAATTGCCTGGCGGCTACGGTCTAGGGCGTGACCATTCGTCTTGCTGTCAATGAACCCCGCTGGTCAGCCCATGTACAAAGCGTGGCCAAGCAGCACCCGGGTCTCGTTCCCGTAGTGAAAGGCAACGGTTACGGCTTTCGTCGCTGGAACCTCATGCCATTGGCCGGACAGCTGTCGAACGAGATAGCGGTCGGCACTGTGTTCGAAGTGCGTGAAGTGCCGTCGCACGTGACTCCCATTGTTCTCACGCCTACATTGACCGCGCCTCCAAAGAATCTTCCACTGAACACCATTCTCTCGGTTGGTAGTCCTCATCATCTGGTCGCTCTTACGTCTGCACAATGGCGCGGTGACATTCTGATCAAACTGCAGTCATCGACCATGCGTTACGGCGTTAATCCCGCAGACTTACAACCGCTCCTTGCCGACGCAGATGC
>WLEX01000205.1 GCA_009704065.1 Actinomycetota bacterium | reverse complement strand
GTTGCTGCTACAAAATCGGCGGTGCGTTGCAAGCGACCCCATGGATCTGCGCGATAGTCGGAATGTTGTGCAACGCCGGCCATGGCAAGTGGGTGCAGCGATTGAAACAGAAGGGCGCGCATGCCGCCTATGAACATGGAAGCATCGGAGTGAACTACAAGAAGAGGTGATGACTCGGAAAACCAGCGTGGCCCCGTTGCATTCATGATTGCATCGCGTTTATCTTCAGCGTTTTCGCCAATGACCCGATCGCGTAGGGCGCCGGCAATAGACAAACGTACAGATTCGAGAGCGTCTGAGATTGCTGCGGGCATCGTTGGCATGGCTCTATCGTGCCATTGGAATCGGGTGGTTGCACTGCGAATGCGTCACAGGCGTACGCACACTACGATTCAGAGATGACTGATGTTTCCCCTCCAGTAGAACCCACATCTTCTCGAAAGATGCCCTCATGGGTTCCCCGTGCTGTCGCCGTGTTCTGGATGGGATTTATCGGGACCCTTGTCTTTCGATTCGTCTTCCATCGCCTGAACAACTTGCTCATCCTTTTGCTGGTGTCATTGTTTATCGCCCTGGCGCTCGAGCCGGCTGTTAACCGACTGGTGTCCAAAGGTCGCGGACGGCGCTCATCAACCGGCCTCATCATTGTTGCTGTTGTACTAGTGGTGCTTACATTTGTGGGTGCTGTGGGCACCGTGGTTGGTCAACAGGTAGCAGATCTTTTGTCGAACAGTGAGAAGTACGTCAACGACACAGTGAAGCTCATTAATGACACTTTTAATTCTCATATTGACCCTGCAGCGGTGAATGTAAAAATTGCAGACCCCAACGGACCAGTACAACAATTTATTAATTCACAACAAGACAATGCATTTAAAGTTTCGGTGCAAGCACTTGGAGTTCTCTTCCAGATGTTTTCCGTACTGCTGTTTTCCTATTACCTTGTCGCAGATGGTCCTCGACTACGACGTGTGATTTGCTCGCGCTTGCGACCAGATCGACAACGCAAAGTATTAGACGCGTGGGAATTGGCAATCACAAAAACTGGTGGTTACCTCTATTCGCGGGCCTTGCTCGCAGTTCTCTCTTCTTTTTTCCATTGGATTGTCTTTCAAGCGATTGGTGCACCAGCACCGATTGCGATGGCACTGTGGGTGGGTTTTGTATCGCAGTTCTTACCAGTCATCGGCACATACCTCGCTGGCATATTGCCCGTGGTGCTCACATTCATTGAGTCACCTCTGAAAGCACTGATCATCATTGGTTTTATCGCTGTGTATCAACAAATAGAGAACTATCTGTTTGCACCAAAAATTACTGCGCGCACTTTAGAACTGCATCCGGCTCTGGCTTTTGGTGGAGCGATTGCTGGTGGAGCAGTACTCGGACCAGTCGGGGCTATTTTGGCGCTGCCTGCAGTGGCAATGGCGCAAGCCTTGGTGTCGTCATGGGGAACGCGTCACGACGTTATTGATGATCCACTCACTCTGCTTCCACTCGAAAAAGTGAAAAGACAAAAACGTTTGCTGAAAAAGAGCACTAAATAATGGTCGGAGTGTACGCCAATCAATTTGCACCATTAGCTATTGCTGATCGCAGTGGAGTCGACGAGAGTGTGCACTTTGGAGCAGTAGTCGGTTTGGCGTCAAACGGCGAGTTGGCGTTCAGCATTGGTGATCACCATCTACAAATGTTTCCTCGTTCCACGACGAAGCCAATTCAGGCACTCGCCATGGTGCGCGCTGGTCTCTCATTACCCGCCGAACAATTGGCATTGGTGTGTTCTAGCCACAATGGGGAATCCATACACCAGAAAACTGCACTTGAAATATTGGCAACAGTGGGCCTCGATGAATCGGCGTTAGGAAACACGGCCGACTACCCCATGCACACACATTCGGCTCATGAAGCTATTCGCGAAGGGAAAAAGAAGTCGCCTTTGCAAATGGGTTGCAGCGGCAAACATTCCGGCATGTTGGTGACATGTGCAATTAATGGATGGCCACTCGATACGTATCTCCAACAAGATCATCCTTTACAGCAAGCAATTACTGCTGCAGTTTCGGATGTGACCGGCCAAGACGCATTCGCGATTGGTATCGACGGATGCGGTGCACCAGCTCATGTCGTGGAACTCATCGGTTTAGCTCGCGCAATGCGTGCCATGGCTGTTGGTGAAGCAGGGCCATCAGGCTTAGCGATCTATGAAGCGATGTCGCAATATCCCTACATGGTTGGCGGAGACAAGCGTGATGTCACCACAATTGTCTCGGGTATTCCTGGGCTATTTGCAAAAGATGGAGCCGATGCTGTGTATGCCGCCGCAATGGGTGATGGCCGAGCAGTGGCCTTGAAAATGAGTGACGGCTTTGGCCGCGGAACTCCCACTGTGTTGCTTGCAGCACTGGCGAAATTAGGTGTCGACATTTCCGGTGTTGATACGAGCGTGCAAGAAGTGGTGTACGGCCACGGCAAACCAGTTGGCTCAGTACGTGCGATAGGACTTGAGTAATCGTGGCAATTCCATTTGTCCCTCGAATTGATAATGCGCCCTATGCAGAAATTGAACAGATGTCTGCATTGGTGCAGCGTGTCATTGCAAAGAACCCTTCAAAGTTCAGCTATCACGGCACAGGAACCTACATAGTCGGAACAAATGAAGTAGTGGTGATTGATCCGGGTCCACTACTCGACAGCCATAAAGATGCATTGGCATCTGCTTTGCAAGACCGAACTGTGGTCGGCATCGTGGTCACACATTGTCATTCGGACCATTCGCCGCTCACGCCCTGGTTAGTAGAACTCACAGGCGCGCCCACATATGCCATCGGACCTCATCGTGTGTACGAAGGTTTTGTAGAAGAGGATGATCACGATGCCTCGGAAGATGATCCAAGTGAAGAGAAATCAGACGAGGAACGCGAGACAACCGATATGGCGTTTACGCCCGACATTGCAGTTGTCGACGGTGCGGTGTTTCTTACCACCTCAGAGTTTTCTCTCACGGCGGTTGCTACACCTGGCCATACCTCGAATCATTTGTGTGTTGCCATGGATACAGAAAATGCATTGTTTACAGGGGACCATGTGATGGGTTGGTCGACCACAGTGGTATCGCCACCCGATGGTGACATGCGTGCATATTTTGCATCGATGCAAAAAGTAATTGACCGTACCGATGGCATCTTGTACCCCACTCACGGCGGACCAATTACAGACCCTCAACCATTTTTACGTGCCTATCTTGCACACCGAATTGAACGCGAACAAAACATTGTTCTTCAGATTGCGGCTGGAAATAACACCATTCCCGGAATTGTGAAAGTGTTGTACGCCACTATTGATAAACGGCTTCACCGTCCAGCG